>NZ_JBEXUE010000537.1:0-6439 GCF_040614275.1 Streptosporangium sp. NPDC006013 | reverse complement strand
GTCCTTGGCCTTGGCCGCGGCCTCCAGCGCAATCGGCATCGCACCCGTCCGGCGACACGCCGACGGGCATGCCTGCAGGTGGCCCCGCCGCCGAAGAGCGCTGAACGACCCGCCGGCCGGTTCGAAAAAACTCTTCTGCGATCCAATCCCGATAAGAGGTGGTGAGACATGTTGATGGCCGAAGGGACACCGGCGCTGGGACCGGTGCTGCAGGGAGCATCTCCCGGTGCCGGCGCGTGGGCTGCGGTGCTGCTGATGTCGCTGTCCACGCTCGCCGGGGCGTGGCTGGCCCGGCGTAACTCCGCGAAGGTGACGGTGTGGCTGGCGATCGCCTCGGCGATGATGCTGATCACCGCCCTGGTCGACCTGCTGCCCGACGCCTGGCGGGATGCGGCTGAAACGGGAGTACCCCTGTGGGCGGTCGGGCTGGCCATCGTGTTCGGCTTCCTGGTGATCACCCACTTCACCCGCAAAGGCTGCGGGCACGGGCACGGGCACGGGGGATCCAGGCCGGTCGGTGGCAGGCACGCGCCCGGCCTGCACCGCCGTGTCAAGGAAGCCGTCGACGCCGCCTTGTTCGGCGGCATGGGCACCGCGGCCGCCCTCACCCTGCACCGGGCGATCGAAGGCGCGACGCTGGCACTGACCGCCTCCGCCGTGGTCGTCATCGCCCTCATGGTCCACTCGGCCGGCGAAGGACTGGCCCTGGCCGCCCTGCTGGACATGGCCAGGCAGCGCCTGGCTCCGTGGCTGGTGGTCTCCTGCCTCAGCCCGGCCGCCGGCATTCTGATCGCCACCATCGCCCCGCTGCCCGGCCAGATCGTGCCGCTCCTACTCGGCATGGTCACCGGTGTGCTGCTGCGCACCGCAATCGTCGGCCTCAGACTTGCCGCCGCCGGCCAAGAGGGCGGTCGACTGTCCAAACGCCACCTGACCGTCGCCGCAGGCGTCGCCGTCACCGGGGGCGCCCTCCTGATCGCCACGCACGGCGTACTGGGTGAAGACCACCCGCAAACCGGGCACCGGCCCCACGTCGCCGGCCATACGGCACCCGCCTCACCCGCTCCCACGCCTTCTGCCCGGCCGCCGACCCCGCAGGTGCCGACTCCGCTGACCCAGGCTCAGTTGCGCGAAGCGGTGATCGCCGGGCGGATGACCCTGACCGAGGTGTTGGCCCGCACCGACGACGCCGTCAAAAACGCCTGGGTCGGATGGCTCCTATCCATCCTGCCCGGCCACAGCCCTGTCGAGATCGCCAGGCTCCTGACGGTAGGCGGAATCGACGCCAATCGCCGTATCGGTGACCTGACCGAGCAGCAACGCCGCTACCTGCTCAACGCCATCACCAAGTAACCGCCGACCCCGGCGGGGTCTTCCTTGTCACCGCCGACACCGGCCTCCCCAAAGACCATGCCGCCGAAGCCTCCGCCCAGGGCGCGTTTCCTGATCCGCCCGGCGATTGAGCCGCCACCACCGGGCCGGGAGCACAGGGCGCCTCCAGCTGAACACGCAGACCTGATGGGGCGCGGCCCGGGTGTCCCCGTCAGATGGCCGGCTGCGCCTGACCGTGATTCCTGTTCATCGGGGATCGACGGCCGGTGAGAGAGCGGGCTAATTCCTGTCATCAGGACGATTTGGTGAAAATTCGGTGATGAAAGCATGAGAACGACCTGGATCTTTAATCCTGGCGTCTCATAGAGTCGCCGCATGACGACCGTGCTGTGCGTACCGCAATGGCAAGGTTCGGCGTCGAGCAAGGCGCCGCGGCTGATGGCCGGTGCTCGCCGCGCCGCCGGACTCGTTCCGGCCGACGCCGTGGTGACCGTGCCGGTGCTTGATACCGGTGGGGAAAAGGTCGCCGGGATCCGCGCGTTCGACGCGCTCGTGGAGAACCAGCGGCTGACGCAGAAGGCACTGGCCGGTATCGACGACCGGGTGATCACCATCGGCGGCGACTGCGCAGTCGACATCCCGCCTATCGCCGCTGCCCACGCTCGCTATGGGGACGCTTTGACGGTGCTGTGGATCGACGCACATCCGGACGTCTACAGCCCGCAGTCCCTGCCATCGGGTGCCTTCCACGGGATGGTGGTGCGCGCGCTGCTCGGAGACGGGCCGGCAGGCCTCACGCCGGAGCAGCCGCTGGCACCACAGCAAGTGATCATCGCCGGAGAGCGGGCGGGCGACGTGTCCGAGCACGAGTACCTCGCGAAGACTGGTCTGCGCAAGTACGGCGTCGATGACCTGGAGCGTGTGCTGGACGGTCTACGCGGTCCCGTGTACGTACACATCGACCTAGACGTCCTGGAGCCCACTGCTTTCGGCGCGACCTGCTACCCGGAGCCGAACGGCGTGCAGCCGCAGCGACTGATCGACCTCGTCTCCCAGGTAAACGACATCATCGGGGCAGCCATCACAGAGCACGCGCCGTCCAGTGACGACGTCAACCCCGGCGAGGCCGAGGTGATCCGTCGGCTGGGGGCTGTGCTGATGCGCTGATGGTCGCGACAGAGCCGAAACGTACAGTCCCGCCCTGATGTTGAGGACGGCCGTACGCCACTACGCCGAGCCACTCGGCCACGCCGGCGGCGAACGCCTCCTCAAAGCGGCGCACCGCTGAGGCGGCCACCCGCGCGGTCGGCGGTTCCACGCCCTCACTGCGGCATCGCCGCCGTACCGCATCGGCCAACCGGCCGCGATCGATCTCCACCGAGCGCACCTCATCGGCCGGCCGCGTCCCGTACGTCTTGCGGATCTGCGCCCGGTGGTACTCGATCGTGCTGCCGACTAACTCCCACTCACGCCGCACGAGCTCACCGGCGGTGTCGATCGGCGTGTGCGCCTCATCCACCGGAGCCCAGGAGCCCTGGTGCGTCTTGTTCCGATCGCGCGGCAGCAACAGCCCGGCCAGATATTCACGGAACCCCCGGCGCTGCGCGAGCGAGCACCACAGATCATCAAACCGGGTCGCGTACTCTTCCAACGGACCCGGCGCTGGTGGACACGGACGTCGCGCGGTCGCCATCACGACCACCCCCGAACAGCAGCGACCATCCCTATCCACCGGCTCACTGCGATATCAGCCCTATGTCAACAAACCACCGACCAGGGCGCGCCATCCTCTAGGACCAGGTGCGGCCCTGCAGCAGCAGGTGCCCGTGTACGGCTTGCGCCGCCGGATGGCGGGTCCCGGCGCGAGAGGCGAGGAAGAGTGTGTTGATGGGCGGCAGTTCCGGCTCCAGGAGGGCCAGGAGCCGCCCATCGGCCAATTCGGCCGCGCACAGGTAGCGCGGCAGCACCGTGACCCCCGCTCCTGCCGCGACGGCGGCCAGCACCCCGCGCAGGTCGGGAACGACCAGCGCGGGGTTTCGCGTGAGCCGGGTGTCGAAGACGGTGCGCCAGTAGCGGCGCAGGATCGGCAGGTTCTCCGCGTAGGCGACGAGCGGGGCGCCGTCCAGCTGCCCGAAACTCCAGCCGGGAGCGGCGACGAGCACGAACTCCTCGTCGCACAGCGGCTCGACCCGCAGGCCGGCCTTGCGCGGCCGCACGCTGGAGATGACCAGATCGAGGCTGCCGTCGGCGAGGGCGGCGAGCAGCTGCTCAGGCAGGCCGAGCGTGACGCGCAGCCGCAGGCCCTCGCGCACCATCGCGGCCAGCGACGGCAGCACCCTGGCGCAGACCAGCTCGGCAGGGCCGCCCAGGTGGACGGTGCGGCCGAACACCTCAGCAGGCTCGCCGAGATCGCCCATCACCAGCTCGTCGAGAGCGTCGAGCGGCCCTGCGAGCCGTGCGGCCAGCTCGTCAGCAGCGGGCGTGGGTGCCATGCCGCGTGCCACCCGTTCGAACAGCGGCCTGCGCACGGCCCGCTCCAGCGACCTGATCTGGGCGGTGACAGCGGGCTGGGAGAGCTGGAGCAGCTCGGCGGCGCGGGTCACCGACCTGGCCCGGTAGACGGCCAGGAACGTGCGGAGCAGGTCGTACGACAAACTCATCAGAAAACTGATGATACCCAGAGCCCGTGCTATTGGTGGGTGATGGGTCGCCGGAGGCATGCTCGGGGCATGAGAATTCTGATCGTTCTGACCAGCCACGACACCCTGGGCGACACCGGACGCAAGACCGGCTTCTATGTGTCGGAGGCCGCGCATCCGTGGGAGGTCTTCACCACCGCAGGCCACGAGGTGGACGTGGCGAGTGTCAGAGGCGGAGTGCCGCCGCGCGACGGCGACGACCCTGCAGACCCCGCGCAGCGCCGGTTCCTGTCCGGCCTGGGTGAGACTCCTGCCGTGGACACCCTTGACCCTTTGGCGTACGACGCGGTCTTCTTCGCAGGGGGCCACGGCACCATGTGGGACTTTCCCGACAACCTCGCTCTGTCGCGGCTGACTCGGGAGATCTTCGAGAATGGCGGAGTGGTGGCGGCCGTCTGCCATGGGCCGTCGGCGCTGGCCGGGGTCACTCTCTCCGACGGCTCGCCCCTGGTGTCCGGAAGGCGGGTGGCCGCCTTCACCAACGAGGAGGAGGAAGCCGTCGGGCTGACGTCCGTGGTGCCGTTCCTACTGGCCGACCGGCTTACCGCAGAAGGCGCCACCCACGTGCCAGGCCCCGGCTTCGCCGCCCAGGTGGTGGTGGACGGCCGCCTGGTCACCGGCCAGAACCCAGCCTCGGCCCGCGACGCCGCCGAGGCGGTCGTCGGGCTGCTGTCCGAGGTCAGGCTGGGCGATATGCGCGCCTAAGTGGCCAGGCCACGCACGCCTGGCTCGTATCCTGGCGTGATCGTGACGCACCAGCTGTTCGGGGTCACCGCCGACATCCGCGAGGTGGCCGAGCGCATCGCGGCGCTCGGCTACCTGGCGGTCGCGCCGGACTTCTATCACCGCGCGGCGCCGGGGGTGGAGCTTCCCGCCTACGACCTGCTGCGCATGTTCTCCCGCAACGGGAATCCGACCCCGCTCGGGCGGGCGTTCGCCGAGTACGGGCGCATCGACAAGACCCTGCACCTGCTCGGCATCCTCGACCCGATCGACGACACCTACCACCGGCGCCTGAACAAGCAGCTCACCGTGCAGGAGTCCCGCCACCGGCTCACCCGGAAGATCTGCCACGGCGGAGGCGGCCAGATCCGCCAGCCCTACCGCGAGGGCCAGGAGGACCAGCCGGCCGCGCTCGGCCTGGTCGTCAACGCCGTCGCGCTGTGGAACACCCGCTACCTGTCAGCGGCCGTCGACCAGCTCCGCGCCGAGGGTGTCCCGGTCAAGAACGAGGATGTCCCGCCTCAGTCCGCTCGACCACGCCCACAGCAACTTCCTGGGCCGCTACGCCATCACCGCCTCCGCACCCGCCCAAGGCCTTCGGCGGCTCGGCGAAGTCCCCGACCTGCCCGGTACCGCCGGTTGAGCCGAAGGTGCGCGGTTCCTCGCGGTTCATCCACGTGGGCATAGGATCGGCGGCATGGCGTTGCGACTTGTTCAGATTGCGATGAATGCTCGGGATGACTCCGCACTCGGCCGGTTCTGGGCCGAGGCGCTCGGTTGGACCATCTCCAGCGAGGAACCGGGCGTGACCAACCTCGAACCCGAGGGCTTCACCTATCCCGATCCCGTCGCCGTCTGCCTGGACATCATCGCCGTCCCGGAACCCAAGACGGTGAAGAACCGGGTGCACATCGACCTCGCCACCACCTCTGCGGCCCATCAGGCGGACCTGGTCGCGCGCCTCCGGGATCTCGGTGCGACGCCCGCCGACGTGGGCCAGGGCGACGTTCCGTGGACGGTCCTGGTCGACCCGGAGGGCAACGAGTTCTGCGTGCTGGAGCCTCGGGAGATCTACCGGGACACCGGGCCGATGGCCGTGGTGGTGGTCGACTGCGCGGATCCGCGGGCCATGGCCCGGTTCTGGGGCGAGGCGGTGGACTGGACCCTGCACGAGGTGACCGACGATCACGCGGTGCTGCGCTCCGCCAAGGGCGTCGGCCCGTATCTCGAGTTCCTCCGCACGCCCGACGCCAAGACCGCGAAGAACCGCGTCCATCTCGACCTCCGGCCGTACCCCGGTGACGATCAGGCGGCGGAGGTGGCCCGGCTGCGGGTTCTCGGCGCCACCGACATCGACCTCGGCCAGGGCGACGTCCCGTGGACGTGCCTCGTCGACCCGGAGGGCAACGAGTTCTGCGTCCTCACCCCGCGCTGACGCGGAGCCTCTTCATCCGCGGGTCGTACAACGGCTCCTCGGCGACGACGGCGGCAGGCCGTTCGCCAAAGTACTCGATCTCCAGGCGCTGAGAGGCTACGGCCGGCGCTGGCGGCAACCAGGCGTAGGCGGTGGCCGTGCCGATCGTGAAGCCGTAGTCGGCGCTGGTGACGTAGCCGACCGGGGCGCCGTGGGCGAACACCGGTTCCTTCCCCGCCATCACCGGGCGGTCCATCGTCAGGCAGGGGGC
>NZ_JBEXUE010000536.1:0-6450 GCF_040614275.1 Streptosporangium sp. NPDC006013 | reverse complement strand
GCTTCACGGTCGAGTGGGGGGTTCGGGGAAGTCGACATAGACGGTCTCCGTAGTGGTCGGAGACCCAGGTGTCAACGATGTTCGTCAGTTTTAGAGCTTCGGGGCACAGTCGATTTCTTGCTCGGCGGATTCGACGCTCTCTTGGCTGCGATCGTTCCAGAACTCCTGGCCGGCCTGGAAGGCGCGCACGTGGTAGCCCGGGCCGCTGACCGGTTTCCTGCTCGTGTGCGCTCCTGCGGGAAGGGGAGGGAGAGCAGGTCCTCGATGATGGCGTATCTATCTTTAGCGGCCATGCCGCGAGCATAAGGAGGCGACGAGTGTGAGCGCCGCTATGGGCGATCTCGGTAGAGTGGCCCGCCATGGGCGTTCTCGTCGACTACTTCACTGCGGACTCCGAACAGTCCGCCCGGCTGGCCCTGTCCGGTGGGCCGGCGACCGCGAACCTGCCGTATGTCGACTGCAAGGGTTGGCTCGACGGGCTCGACGGGCTCGACACGCTTGCAGCCGAGCTCAGTGGACGTGACCTCAGCGAGTTCGGTGACAGTGAGACCGTCGCCGACGATGGCGAGTCGGCGAACGTGGACCGGGCGGCGCCCGAAACTGTCGTTGCCCTGGCCGCTGTGGACGACGCCCGGTTGCGCGAGTACGCGGAAGAGGAACTGCTCGAAGAGTTCGAGAGCGGGCGCATCATGGCCCTGCGGAACCTGGCCCGCGAGGCGGTACGGCTCAACCAGGGGATGTATCGCTGGGTGTGCGCCTGAGTGCTTCGAACAGTTCCTCGCGTAGCGCGGGTGGGAGCTTCCGTCCCATGTCCAGTGGGCTCACCAGCGCCTGGTCGTCGTTCTGCTCCAGGGCGCAATCCGCGAGGAACTCCAAGCTGAAGCCGGCCATCTCCCGATGGCGCGGATCCGGCCAGTGCTCCACCAGGGGCAGCACTGCATCCACCCGTTGGCTGATCCGGTCGAGGAGCGCGTAGCCGGGCAGGCCCGGGAAACGCTGCGCCTGGAGATCGATGTGGTGGAAGGCGACGTGTTCGAGTTCGGCTCCGGTGAAGTCGTTACCGACGAAGTCGTTGCGGTCCCGTCCTACCGCGTCCTGGTCATGATCGTCCGGGCGGCCCCAGAAGTTGACTTCCCGCACCCGGCCGTGGAAGACGCAGTTGACGAACTCGGCTCCGAACGTGAATGTCTGCTCTCTCAGTCGTGATCGGTCGAACAGACATTTTTCGAAGCGGACGTTGCCGAAGAAGGTGGGGAGTGCGAAGCGGGTACGCCGGAAGGTGCAGTCTCGGAAGATCGACTGCGGCCAGTCGGCGCCGTTCCGTGACCCTCGAACGCCGGTGCTGCCCATCGACAACTGCTCGAAGGTGGCGCCGGAGAAGTCGCAGTCCTCGAAGGTGCTGTCATGGACGTTGAAGTAGGCGAACCGCATTCCGGAGAAGTCGACGTTCACCAGCCGCGCCCGGTCGAAGATCACTTCGGACACTCCGGGGGGCAAGTCGAGCCGCTGGTCGTGGAGCTCGCCGCGGGCGATCCATGTGGACTGCCACTCTTCCGGGCTCGGCTGGAGGCTGAACTGCTCGAACATGCTCAAGCCGACCACCTGCCGCAGCTGGGACCATGGCCTGTGCCCGGAGAGTGTCCTGCTGTCGAAGGGCCGCGAGAGGCGCTGTCCTCCGAAAAGGCGAGATCACACATGCGCGGAGTCTTGCAGTTCAATCCGACAAAAGCTGGTCGTTTCGATATCGAAGCCGATCTTTCTGTGCCTGGTGTAACCGTCAGGCACGGAGAGATGAGCCACAGCGGTCCCAGGTAGGGGCGAACGCTTCTGCGCGCCGAGTAATCGCCAGCAGACGAGAGAATCGCGTGGCTCATCGGGAGAACTGGTCGGCGGGGAACTGAGTGACCAACTGGGTGACAACAGCCACGGACGGGGCCGGACGATCACGGACGACGAGAGACTGTCTCCGCAGCTCAAGTAGCGCATAAGTCAAGGTGCTAGGCCGGATGACTTGGCTTCGCATCGAAGGGGTCAGGGGTTCGCGGTGCGCAGCTTCGGGATCTGCGGCTCCAGATCGCCCGCGGTGGTGGTTAAGTTGCGCGACCGGTGTCTGTTGCGCTGCGTCCGGCTTAGACCGCCTGATACTCCTCTTACTGCGCGAGGCACTGCGCTGCTTTGACGAAGACCTTGCCCCAGAACGTTGTGACATCCAAGGCGCCGTTCTCCAGGTAGCGCTGCATGATGTTGTCCTCGAGAGTGGGCGCAAGCGACGCCCCAAGTACCTCTATGACGAGGTCCTCCGGGAGCAGCCCTCGTGCGGCCACCCCCTTCCAGGTCCCGAGGACCCGGCCAGCTGCTTCTCGCGTATCTTCACGCTCCAGCGCCCGCCTGAAGGTGGCAACGAGCCCGAACCGGTCGCGTGGGTCGGAGATGTCGGCTCCGTGCGGGCCGCATAGGGCGGTTATGCCGTCGTCGGTGGACGCAAGCCCCATAACGGCCACGATGCCCGCACGCTCGGTCGCCGGCTTGTCCAACCATCCGCCGATCACCGTGTCAAAGACGATTTGGCGGTGCTTCCCGGCCAGTGAGGTGAACGCCTTCGCGAGGATCTCGTTGTCGACATCCTTGGTCTTGAGAGCGGCCCGCTGAAGACGTACGAGAGCCATGGCAGGCTCCTTCTCGCCGAACACGCCGCCGCATACCTCGGCGACCAGCTCGACCAGCTGTTGCGGCGGGTTATTGGTCAGCCAGGTGTACAGGCGTGCGCGAATGTACGGTCCGAACCTCGGGTCGATGGCTGCGTTGGAGAGGGCCTGGGCCAGGAACGACCGGTTGTTCGCGAGGAGCACGCGCCGCAACCGTTTGATGATCTCGCCGTCCCGGAAGTGCAGCGCCAGATCCAGAAGGGCGTCGATGACCCTAGCGGCGTCGTCGGGCGGCAGCTCTGCCGCCTGCTGCACGGACCACTCGGTCAGCAGTTGCCGGTACAACTGAAATTCGTCCCACAGATGTCGGCGCGCGGCGACTGCGAGGCCATGATGGTTGGGCGCCAAGTAGGCTCTATCCCCGCGCCGGACAATGTGGGCCTCCTCCAGTCGCTTCGAAGTGATGGTGTCGGCCAGCACGGCCGCCGGGCCCCGATTCTCGCCGAGCTTTACGCGCAAGGCCTCGGACATTTGAAGGATCGACAACGTGCGTCCGCCGTCGCAGAGCGCTGCGGACCAGAGGAGGGTACGAGTACCGAGGGGCCTGGGAAATTTCTTCTCCAACCAGGTCTCCCAACCGCTGTACTCGTCGGCGATGTCCTCCGCCTTCAGACTGGTGGACTTCCTGATGATCTCGGCGAGTCGGGCGGCGTCCTCGGCTCGGGGCGAAGAGTCGAAAATCTTGGCCAGGGGCTCCTCGTCGAGCAGGTGAACACGGTCGTCGAGGCCGAAGGCGTCAAGCTGGCGCTCTACCAAGTCGCGGGCGTCCGGGGACGGCAGCGGCACGAGCAGATGTTGCAGGTGCTGGGTCCACGGCCCGGCCCAGACGCGACCAGTCACCAGCACGACGAGGAAGGCTTCGTTCTCCCGCACCCAGGACCGCAACCCCTTGCCGAACTCCTCCGCGGGCTCTTCCGTCGCGTTGGAAAGATCGAGGACGTAGCCATGGCCGACCTCGGCTGGAGGCAGGAGACGTCGTTGCGGCCGCGCCCACGTGGGTTCCAGCTCGTGGAGCGCCTCGCGTGGAGAACAGTCCAGCAACTGCCGCAGGGCGGCGGTGTGGCGTCCGGTACCGACGTCGCCGAGCAGGACCACGACTCGGTGTGTACGCAGCAGAAGATCGAAACGGTCCCATTCCTCACCGTCGGGAGCGACGAAGCGGTCGTCGTCGCAAACCACAAGCTCGTCGTCCGTGATCGCACGGACCTCGACCAGCTCCTCGCCGTAGTTGTTGAAGTGCTGGACCCCGGCCACGAATGCCGTGGCTCTGTCACTAACAGAGACTTCTAGCGTCGTCATCGACTCTATCCTCGGCAACTCGAATGAACGGTGACGTCACCGACCGATGCGCAGCCCGTTGAACACCTGATTTCCGGCGGCGGAAAAGACGGTTCCAGATTCGGAATTGGTGATGTTGATGGTCGTTGTCCTGGTCTCGGGGGCACTTAGGACCGCACGTGCGAGGTCGAGCCCGTACCTTCGCAGCAATTCAGCGCAGATCATCTGCTGGTCAAGGTCGCCTGCCCGGGGCCCGACCTCCTGGGCCAGATCGTAGAGCCGTCCGAGGACGGTGTCCGCCGGCTGACCCGCGGCAGAGGCGAGGTCGGCGATCAGGTCGAGTTCCGCACGCCAGTCGCGGCCGTCGCGACCGACCTGCACGGGCCACACGTGCAGGGCGGAGAGGATCTGGTGGGTCAGAGCCTTGGCCTTGAAGCGGTCATCGGTCGTGGCTGCGGTGGTCACACCGGTTACGACATGGTCGTGACGGGTTCGCAGGGCGGAGCGGGTGACCCCTTCGCTCAGCAGCCGACCGAAGGAGACCGCGTCCGGATGTGCGCGGGCCATGGTCGTCAGCTCGGCCAGAGCTTCCAAGTCGCTGACGGGGCCACCGGCCGCCAAACCCAGGAGTAGGCGTCCGTCCTTCAGCTCCTCCGCGTGGGAGAGGTACGCCTCGATTGCGGTCGACATCACCTTGACGAACTCCGGGTTGCCGCCAGTGATCGGCAGGCGCTTCTTGACCTGGATTTCGATGGTGGGGCCCTGGCCTGCCGCGTCCGTTTCCACCACTATGTCGTCGAAGGCGTGACCGGCGACCCTCTGCTGGAGGGCGACGCGCTGGATGGGCAGCTCGATGCCGATCGGGACATGCGCCCGCCGCAACATTCGGCTCAGCAGCACGGCCGCGAGCCGATACTCGAAGATCACACCAGCGCCGCCCGTCGCTTCCGGGGAAACCGCACCACCAGACACCCAGACCACCCGCCCGAACTCTTGGAAGTCGCGCAATGATGAGAAGCATAAACGGGACTACCGACAGAACGTTGTGATGAGGAGGACTGCTGGATGTGCATCGGGTCCTTAAGGACGACCTCCTGCCATTCATCACTGATCGCTGTTTGGCCTGGCCAGAACGGCATCCGTGGCGATTTCGCGACGTCACAACCCTAGTGCAGTTCATCCCGAGGTAACAGTCCAGGAGAGTCCGTCCTCCAACCACTGATGCCACTCGAAGAAACCGCGGTAATAGTCGATCACATGATCATTGTGGCGGAGGTCGAGCCGCAGGATGAAGGCCCGACTCCAGATAGCAGAATCGAGCTTTCTCGCCGTATCTCCGGTTAACTCCACCAGTCTTGTTCAGGCAGCTTGAGCCACATGTCGGCCTGGCCGTTGATCGATCGGGCGTCAGTCGGCCGAAGGCCTGCTCCGGCGAAGCAGTAAGCCTCGGCCTGGTGGTGGTAGAGGTAGGTGGCGAGGATCTCCTCTGCGGATTCTTCGGAGTAGACGCTGCCGCCGCCGGGGTGGGTGTCCCATTCCTCGATGGCGCCATCATGGGCGATGGCACCCTGGTTGCCGCTCTTAGGATTGGCGAACAGCCCGTAGCAGACGGTGCCCACCGACAGGCGTTCTATGACGCCGGGGTTGGACGCGGCGTATCCACACGGCTGAAAGACGACGCATCCGCCGGGCACGTCGGTGACACCGATGACGGACAAACTGGCGTCGAGATCCGCCCAGGGATCCTCCATGATCTCTTCAACGTCGGCGTCATCAACCGGTACGGCCTCCAGGCGCCGCATCGCCTCGGCAGCGGTAATGCCAGCTACGCAGGCGAGGCTGTGGCCGTCGTCGTCGAAGCGCCCCAACGCGGCGATCAGGCGTCTGGCCTCCGCCACGGCGGCGGCCTCGGTGGCGGACAGGCCAGCCTCCCCATCGGGAAGAGTGAACAGATCGGGGGTGGGAGTGGCCAGGCTGAGCCGTCCGGGAGACCAGCCGTTCATCATTGGTCGCCACGGGTTTGCTCCGGCGGCGATAAGTGCGCGGGCGTTGTCGGGGCGGTTGTTGAAAACGGCGAGCCAGAGTGCGGTACGACCTTCGTGCTCCGCGTCGACGTCGTCGACGCGCTGGGCCAGTTCCGTGACCACCTCGGGTGAACCGCGCTCGGCCGCCTCATGAAGTGGCCGTCCATGGAAGGACGTCCCTGAGTTCGGGTCGGCTCCCGCGTCGAGCCGGGTACGGACCAGGCTGAGGTTCGTCCAGCCGTCCCAGCCGATGCTGGACCATCCGGATCCATCGTTGACGACCATGGCCGCTCCTTGAGGGGATGTACGGGATGTATGACTGCCGATCATGGCGTACGAGGCCGACAGCCCGAGCGTCACCGACAGGGTGCCCCGGATCGGCAGGGACTTCGTCCTCGATGTCTCGATATATCCGGATATCCAGGAGCTTTACCTGGTCGCGG
>NZ_JBEXUE010000535.1:0-6452 GCF_040614275.1 Streptosporangium sp. NPDC006013 | reverse complement strand
TTCCTGATGACCACCAAGGGCGGCGACGCGGCACCCCCGAGCGAGGCGGTCCACGCGGAGATGGCCGCGTTCGTCGAGGAGATGACCCGGGCGGGGGTGCTGCTGGCGACCGGTGGCCTGGACCCGGCCGGCCTCCACGTCTCGGCCTCCGGCGGCGAGATGACCGTCACCGACGGGCCGTTCACCGAGGCCAAGGAGGCCATCGTCAGCTTCGCGCTCATCGAGGTGGGCTCGAAGGAGGAGGCCGTCGAGCTCTCCCGGCGCTTCTGGAAGATCATCGGCGAGGGCGAGGGCACCATCCAGCAGGTCTTCGGCCCGCAGGACTGACCGGGCGCTTGCGTACCCGGCCCGGCGGGTGCTGTGATCGAGCCCGTGATGCCCCGGGACGCCCATCGTGCGGTCGACGAGGTCTGGAAGATGGAGTCGGCGAGGATCATCGCCGGGCTCGTCCGGATGCTGGGCGACGTGGGACTGGCCGAGGAACTCGCGCAGGACGCGCTCCTCGCCGCCCTCGAACGGTGGCCCGACTCAGGCGTTCCGGATAATCCGGGTGCCTGGCTCATGGCCGTCGCCAAACGTCGCGCCATCGACCACCTGCGGCGCGGCGAGCGGCTCGAGCGCGGGCACGAGCAGCTCGCCCACGAGCTCGCCACCCGGCCGGACGGCACCGAGGCCGAGAGCGACGCGGCACTCGACGACGAGGTGGGCGATGACGTCCTGCGCCTGATGTTCGTCTCCTGCCACCCGGCGCTGTCCGCCGAGTCCCGGGTGGCGTTGACGTTGCGGTTGCTCGGCGGCCTGCGCACCGACGAGATCGCGAGGGCCTTTCTCGTCTCCGAGCCGACCGTCGCGCAGCGCGTCGTCCGGGCCAAGCGCACCCTCGCCGAACTCGGGGTCCCCTTCGAGGTCCCCACAGGGCCGGACCGGGCCGCGCGCCTGTCGTCGGTCCTCGAGGTCATCTACCTGGTGTTCAACGAGGGGTACGCGGCGAGCGCCGGCGACGGCTGGACGCGCCAGGACCTCTGCCAGGAGGCGTTGCGCCTGGGCCGTCTGCTGGCCGGGCTCGCGCCCGGCGAGGCCGAGGTACACGGACTGGTCGCACTGATGGAGCTCCAGGCGTCCCGGCTGGCCGCCAGGACGGGGCCGTCGGGGGAGCCCGTCGCGCTGCACGAGCAGAACCGCGGACGCTGGGACCAGCTCCTCATCCGCCGCGGCTTCGCGGCGCTGCTGCGTGCCAGGCAATCCGGCGGACCTCTCGGCCCGTACGTGCTGCAGGCCGCCATCGCGGTCTGTCATGCGCGGGCCCGTACGGCGGAGGAGACCGACTGGGCGCAGATCGCCGCCCTCTACGAAACGCTCGTCCGGGTGCTGCCCACCCCGGTCGTGCAGCTCAACCGGGCGGTCGCGCTGGCCATGGCGTACGGTCCCGAGGCGGGGCTGGCGCTCGTCGACACCCTGGTGGCCGAGCCGGCGCTCAAGGGCTACCACCGGGTGCCCAGCGTGCGCGGTGACCTGCTGGTCAGGCTCGGTCGCCACGAGGAGGCCCGGCGGGAGTTCGAACGGGCCGCGGCGCTCACTCTCAACGTGCCCGAACGCACGATACTGCTGGAACGCGCCGTGGCCTGCGCGGACGCCGCCACGCCGGGGGGCGCGGTCACCCTGGCCGAGGCCGCGGACGCCTTCCTCGCCCGTGAGGACCTGGACGCCGCGAGCCTCCGTTCCTACCGCCAGACCATGAGCCGGCTCCGTCGCGATCTCGGCGACGACATCCCGTTGCGGGACGTGACCGCCGGACAGGTCGCCGAGGTCTTCGCCACCGCCTGGGAGAGCGCCGCCGCCGCGACGTGGAACAGGCACCGAGGTGCCGTCCGATCCCTCTCCGCCTGGGCCGCGGACCGGGGCCGGCTGAGCGAAGACCTGGCCGCCGGGATCGGTCGCCGGCCCGAGCCCCGGTCGCGCACCCACCCCATGGAGCCGCCACGCGTCGAGGCGCTGTGGGAGCGGCAGGACCTTGCCCCGCGCGAGCGCGCCCTGTGGCTGATGCTCCACGAGAGCGCGGCCGGGATCGGCTCGGTGCTCGCGCTCAACGTCGAGGACCTCGACCTGGCGGGGATGCGCGGCAGGGCGCCGGGGTCCCGCTGGATTCACTGGCGGTCGGGCACCGCCGAGCTCATCCCCCAGCTCATCGCGGGCCGTCGTCGCGGCCCGCTGTTCCTGTCCGAGCGCAGGCCCGGCCCCGGCCGCCGGCCCGTCCCCGGCGACCTGTGCCCCGAGACCGGCCGCCGCAGGCTCTCCTACGAACGGGCCGAATATCTGTTCAAGCAGGCCACCGGCCACACCCTCCATCAACTGCGGAGCAGATGAACCGCTTCGGCGCCATGCGCCCGATCAGGGATGCCGCTGCTCCGGTGAGGTGATCGTGAAGGCGGCGACCGGGAGAGCGATCGGGTAGAGCGCACCGCCCGCCCCTGCCGGCCATTGAGAACCTCCCGAAGGGTCTTCGGGCCAGCACCGAACTGGTCGACATCGACGGCCTGCTCGGGGTGTCGAACAGCAGCCCCCGCAGCGTCTCGATCACCATTCGCGCCGGTCCGCCAGGGCGTCGGATGGCGTGCCGCGAATGTGGTTCCTTCGCGGGATTTCTGTCGGAGCGGTGAGATAGGTTCCCGGTTCATGATCGACTGTTTACCGGCCGGCACGGCCGCGTGGGAGCAGTGTGGCAGGGTGCCGGTGGTGCCACCGGTCCGGCCCCGCAAGCTGGCGAAGGTTCCCTTCGTCGAACTGGCGGACGGCCGGCTGCAGGGCGTCGTGTCGAGCGGCTCGGACATCGGCCGCGTCTACGTCTCCTCCGTCACCGCGGCCACCCACACCTACAGCTGCAGTACCAACAACAACCGTCCGTGCGGTGGCCTGTCCGGTTCCCATCCGTGCAAGCATCTGCGGGGGCTGACCGCCGAGGCCGTGCTGCAGTACGGCCTCGACCGGGTGGCCCGTTACCTGCGGGCCGAGGTCTCCGAGGGGGCCGACCTGATCGACTGCCTGCGCGGCGGCCTTGGCCCCGCTCCCGCGGCCACCGTGTTCAGCCGTTTCCTGCGCCACCTGGCCTACCTGGAGCTGCCCGACACCACCACGCCGATCCCCGAGCTTCACTGGTTCCCGGCCACGGGGGTGGTGCGCTGATGCTCGCCACACAGCTGACCCGGCTGCGGGATGGCGAGCCGGCGGGCCTCGGGGAGGCGCTGGAACTGGTGACCGGCTTCGACGAGGCTCTGGTGCACGGGCTGGCCCGGCTCTCCGAGCAGCACGCCGCGGCGCTGACCGCTCTGGCCGGCGCCTTCGCGCTCACCCCGATCGGCGAGGGGGCGGCGGAGGCCGCTGCCAAGGTCGTCTCCGGCTCGATCGCCGAGGAGCATCTGACGATGCTGGCAGGCGGCCGGACCGCGCTGCTGGGCGCCGTGCACGACGCTCTGCTGGCCGAACTGGACGCGGCCCTGGGGCGCGAACGCGCCCCGTGGCAGGCAGCGCCGGAGCCCGAGGCGGACGGCGCGGGCAACCTGCTCGCCGCCGCCCGGTCCTGGCTGTGCGAGCTGGCCATCACCGGCTGGCGCGGCGTCGACCACGACCTCGTCTCGGCCTCGGACCAGACCATCGAGGCGCTGCTGGCCGTGCCGGAGCAGCGCAGGCCGGCGGTGCTGCTCGACGGCCTGGCGGCCGAGCTGCGCGCCTGCTGCCCGATCGGCACGATGGAGCGTCTACCCGTACGGCGCTGGGCCGATCTGTGGACCCGGGCCCTGCTGCTGGCCAGGGCGGGCGGCCAGAGCGGCGAGCGCGTCGCGGCCGAGCGCCTGTCGGGGCGGCTGCTGATCCTCGGTGTCGACGTGCACGAGCACGCCACCGCCGTACAGATGCAGGTGCACGGCGTGCTGGAGCCCGCCGGCGGCGGCCGGGCCCGGCTGGTGCGCACCAGCGTGGCCGCCGCCAAGGTGGACACCATCGTCGGTCCCGCCGTCTGGAAGCTGCCGCACCGCCATCCCCGGCTGCTGGGCGCGCTTGCCGAACGGCGCAGCCTGGAGATCACCGATGTGCCCGTGCTGGCCAGTGGTGACCTGGTGTGGGATGACGATCGGGCGCGGGCCGGTGAGCCGGTCGACGCCTTCGCGGTGGCCAGGGTCTCCCTCGCCGGGGCGCTCGCGCCGGCCGCGCCGCCCCTGGACCGCCACCCGGTGCTCATCGCCGAGCCGGTGCTGGTGGCGGATTACCAGGTCACCCGTGACGGCTCGTTCGACCTGGGCGGCGCCGTGCTCGCCGTCGACACCGATGGACTGCCCGCCTGCGGCCCGCTCACGCCGAAGCTGGTGGCCGGATCCTCGGAGTGCATCGGGCTGATGCGCTGGGACGGCGGCCGCTGGCTGCTGCAGCCGCTCGCGGTGCGGGCCAAGGTCAAGCGCGAGACGATCGAGGCGCACAGCGGCGACTGGGCCCTGGGGCCCACCGACCCCAAGGTGGTCAAGGCCGAGGCCAGGGCGGGGGACGCGGTCGCGGTGCTGCGCGAACGAGCCGGACGGTTGCTGAGACGATGAGCCGGCACAGCGAGAACATCACGGCGAGCGCCGAGCAGAACCGGCGTCAGGTGCTCTACTGGCGGCTGCTCGCCCGCCTCTTCGACAACGACGAGCAGCCCGCGCTGGAGAGCGCGGGCGTGGCCATCGTCGACGATCTCGGACTGCCCGCGGCGTTGCTCGACCCCTCGGTGTCTGTGGACACCCTGGTGCAGCGTTTTCCCGAGCTGGCCGCGGAGTTCCGGGACCTGCTCGCCCCGGGGGAGCGACCGGGGGAGCAACCGGGGGAGCGGGAGGCCGGCCAGGAGGTGCGCAGGGCGGCTCTGGTGTCGAAGCTGCTGCTCAACGTCTTCGCCACCGGGGCGGGTGAGGTCACCGCGACCCGGCTCGCGGCCTGGCAGCAGGACGCCGGCTGGTTCAGGCAGGCCCTGGGCTGTGAGGACGGCCGCCAGGCGGGCGGTGCGGGTGGTGGTGCGGGTGGCGGCGTGAGTGACCGCGAGCTGGCCTCGGTGCTGGCCGGCCTGGAGGCCGACCTGGTCAGCCGCATGCGGTTGCGTGAGGTTCTGGCCGACCCCGCCCTTGCCCGACAGCTCACCCCCAGCATGTCGCTCATCGAGCAGCTGCTGCGTGACAAGGCCAACCTGTCGGGGGTGGCGCTGGCCAACGCCAAGGCGCTGATCCGCAGGTTCGTCGACGAGGTCGCCGAGGTGCTGCGCACGCAGGTCGAGAAGACCAGCGTGGGCGCCATCGACCGCTCGGTGCCGCCCAAGCGGGTCTTTCGCAACCTCGACGTCGAGCGCACGATCTGGAAGAACCTCGTCAACTGGAACCCCGAGGACCAGCGGCTCTACGTCGACCAGCTCTACTACCGGCGCACCGCCAGGCGCACCACGCCGGCCCGGATGATCGTGGTCGTCGACCAGTCGGGATCGATGGTCGACGCGATGGTCAACTGCACCATCCTGGCGTCGATCTTCGCGGGGCTGCCCAAGGTGGACGTGCATCTGATCGCCTACGACACCCGCGCGCTCGACCTCACCCCGTGGGTGAACGATCCGTTCGAGGTGCTGCTCCGGACCCAGCTGGGTGGCGGCACCGACGGCACGGCCGCCCTGACCCTGGCCCAGCCGAAGGTCTCCGACCCGCGCAACACCGTGGTCGTGTGGATCTCGGATTTCTATGAATGGCAGTGCGAGGCCGTCTTCGCCGGGCTGGAGGCGCTGCACCGCTCCGGCGTCCGGCTCATCCCGGTGGGTTCGGTGAGCAGCGGCGGCCAGCAGAGCGTCAATCCATGGTTCCGCCAGCGGCTCAAGGACCTGGGCACGCCGGTGATCTCCGGCCACATCCGCAAACTCGTGTTCGAGCTGAAGAACTTTCTCACCTAGGAGCCCCTACCGATGACCAATGAGATGTTGCGCGCGCCCGCCGAGGTGAAGTACGCCGAGGAGCTGGACTGGCTGGAGTCGGTCGACGACGGCCCCAAGCCGTTCTCCTGGCGGCTCAGCCCCCGCATGGTGCGACTGTTCGTGCTCGGCTCCGAGCGCTCCGACGGGCTGGAGCGAGAGATCTCGCAGAAGTGGTTCGGTGAGCGGAGTCTCGTCGAGCGCAGCATCGTGACGCTGGCCTCCGACCGCGGGCTGCTGCTCATCGGCGACCCCGGCACCGGCAAGAGCTGGCTGGCCGAGTTGCTCGCCGCCGCCATCTGCCGCAACTCCACCCTGGGCGTCCAGGGCACGGCGGGCACCACCGAGGACCACATCAAGTACTCCTGGAACGTCTCCATGGTGATCGCCAAGGGGCAGTCCCGCGAGTCGATGATCCCCTCGCCGATCATGACGGCGATGGAGCGGGGGGTGATCGGCCGTTTCGAGGAGCTGACCCGCTCGACCAGCG
>NZ_JBEXUE010000534.1:0-6467 GCF_040614275.1 Streptosporangium sp. NPDC006013 | reverse complement strand
CGGTGGTAACGGAGCGTGTGTATCAAGCTGACGTCGCGGAGCTGGGCGGTTTCCTCACCAGATGTTTGTGAGACCGTGCGCTCGCCCCTGACCGTGCTCACCGGACTGGGCTATGACATCCTTCTGACCAGCTAATTCGTCTTAAGCGCGTCTTTATCACCCACGATCACGCTTGGTCACCACCGAAAGTGAGCCAGAGCCGAAACCCGTACAGTCCCCGGTGGCAAGCTACCGGAGCCCAAGAAGGTCAAGGCGGGGCCGTTCCGTCACCGTTAATCGGCGTGTTCTTGCTCGGCGGCCGCGGCGTAGGCGGCGTCGAGACGCTCGAACGGGCCTGGACCGTCGTGCGGCTTCGGCGGGGCGCCGAGGTGGCGGACGCGAAGCTCGTCCATGAGCTCCTCGATGAACGCCGGACCCTCATCGCGCATGAGCTGCTGCCGGCTCCGGAGCTCGTCGCTGCCCGGGCGCCAGTCGAGGCCCCAGTTGCCGACGGCGTAGATGATCGGAAGAGTCTGGATACCGGCTTCAGTGAGGCTGTAGCGAGCGCGCTGCCCCCGTACTGCGGTGCCGCGGGTGAGGATCCCTGCCTCGACGAGCCGTACGAGGCGGTCGGCGAGGATGTTCGAAGCGATGCCCTCGATCGACCCGGTGAGCAGCACCCGAAAGTAGCGGCGGTCGCCGAAGATGACGTCGCGAAGCACGAGCAACGACCAGCGATCTCCGAGCACCTCGACGGCGGCGTTGATCGGACACCCGGACCGTGGTTCCACGATTCCTCCTTGACAGGTATTTCGTCCTCACTATAGTAATTGCAGAATGCAATCACTATATCGGAAGAGGAGGTGATGGGCCACTTCGTATATTGGATGAACGTGTCCCTCGACCTGCGGATCGAGCAAGTTCCGAGGGACAACGGCGCGGGCGAGTGGACGAACTGGCCTGCCTCACGAACGACCTGTCCGATTCGGGCCAGACCGTCGTGGTGGGCTTCTCGACCCATCCGCACTGGGATCACCTGCTCTGGCACCCCGGGCTCGGCGAAGCGCCCCGCTACGGCACGGCCCGCTGCGCGGACACTGCCAGGGATCGGCTGTCGAACGGGATCGATGCACGTCGGCTCGGCATCCCCGACGAGGTACCGCTGGACCTGCTCGGCCTCATCACCGGCCTGCCCGCGGATACGGCGCGAATTCCGTGGGATGGCCCTGAGGTCCGGATCATCGAGCATCAGGCGCATGCTCCGGGCCATGCGGCGCTGTTGATTGCGGAGCGCGGCGTTCTCGTCGCCGGTGACATGCTTTCCGATGTCTTGATCCCGATGCTCGATCTGAACGGCACCGCTGACCCGATCGAGGACCACCTCGCCGCGCTGCGGCTGCTCGACGGCGTGGCAGAAGATGTCGATGTCGCCGTCCCCGGCCACGGGTCCATCGGCGAAGCCGATCAGGTAAACGCACGGATCGACCAGGACCGGGCGTACCTGCACTCCTTGCGTGACGACCGTGCTCTCGGCGACCCTCGGGTCGGCCCATCGGCCAAGGACGGCTGGGAGTGGTGGCCGGCGTGCACGAACGGCAACTCCAGCGCCTCGCCCAAAGAAGCGAACGCGACGGGACGCCCCGCTAGCGATCGGTGTGCGACACGACGCCAAGATGGAGGACGTCGCATCAGTCGCGCATGCCGCGATCGCAAGCGTGATTGGGCCGCGCTCCGGCCACTGCTGCATCCGTATTTGCACTGGGTGCAAGCGAACGGTCAGGTCGCGCGAGGGCGGATCAAGGTCATCGGCATGCTGCAAGCGATTGGTTACGTGGCCCCCGGCGTCCGTCGAGTTGCGCGACCGCCGGGTCTAGGTTCTGTCCGGTGGATCATGTGACCGTCTTGCCTTGGGGTCATTATTCCGGTCGTGGGGCGGGGCGATCTGACACATGACGGCCCCCTCCTCCCGAACGTGTCCCCGGCCGCCAAGTAGCGGCGCGGCTCTGTTTTCGGAAGTGCCGAGCTGGGCTTTCACCCTTGCGTTGTGCGTGTTCTCCGAAGCCATGGTCATCTCCGCTTGGCGTCGCTTCCGAGAACACGATCTTCTTAAAAGCCCGGTGACCTGAGCAGATAGACCTACTTTGCGGCTGGGGCCGCGTTCGGGAGAAGCACGCCTGCCCGCTGCTGGCTATCCTGTGGCACGTCGAGCCAGGCACGGCTCCCCACCACGAGCCCACCGGAAGGCGACGACCGTGACAGCCTCCCAGCGCCGGAGCACATGGCCGGCGACGGTGGTGGTGGTGGTGGCGCACGTGATCCTGGTTCTCCTGACGATGCTCATCCTGGCGGGCGTCTGGCACCTCGGCGCGGACCTGTGGCAGATCTTCGCCGCGGCGGGTGCTGCCGTCCTGCTCCATGTGGGAGCGGTGGTGGCCCATCGACGGCCGTGGGTGGGGTACACGATCGGCGCGCTGGCAATGCTCGTCCTGGTGACGATGCCCTTCCTGGGCTGGTCACCGAGCATGCTGCCCTCGGCTGTGTGCTTCCCCCTCACGTTGTGGCGGCTGACCAGCCTGGTCTCGGTCAGGTCCTCGGTGGTCGCGTTGGCCGTCGCCGCGCTCGGGATCGTCCTCACCGAGCTGGTGGCGTGGGCCCGGCTGCCCCCTGACCCTGGGTGGACCCGCCTGGTCGAGGGCGGGCTGCTGATGCTCGTGGTCGGCGGCGTGTGGCTTGCGGCCCTGCTGGTACGCCGCAGGCACGAGGCCGGCCGACGAGCCGAGGGCGAACGACTGGCCGCGGCGGTCGCGGACGAACGGGCCGGCATCCGCCGCGACCTGCACGACGTGATCGCCCACACGGTCACCGTCATGGTCGCGCGGATCGAGGCCGCGGCGGTGACGACGGCGGATCCGGCGACCCGCCGCGAACTCGGCGACATCGCCGAGGCCGGCCGGGACGCCCACCAAGGTCTGCGAGCGATGCTGGCCACCTTGGGCCCGGCCACCGTGGCGCCGCGCGCCGATTCCCGGCCCAGACAGGTCCCGATCTCGCTGGATGCCCTCCCCGACCTCGTGGCCTCGGCGGCGAGCCCGCTCCATACGGTGACGTTCGCGGAGGTGGGTGAGCGACGACCACTGAGCCTGAGTGCCGAGATCGCGGCGGTCCGGACCGTGCAGGAGGGCATCACCAACGCGCTGCGCCACCTCGAACCACCGGTCGAGGTGACCGTTCGCCTGCGCTGGACCCCGGCCGAGGTGGTGGTGGAGGTGCGCGACGACGGCGGCAAGGCGCTTCGCGACGTCGGCAGCCAGGGGACCGGCTTGATGGGGATCGAGGAGCGTGTGCGTACCGCAGGCGGCACCCTGTCGATCGACGACGGGGACGACGGGTGGGTGCTGCGGGCGCGGCTCCCCACGAAGGAGGGGAATGACCGAACGAAGTGAGGGAATCAGCAAGCACAGCACCTTGGTCATGAGGCCGACGAAGGAGGTCTCGTGACCGGGATCCGTATCATGCTCGTCGACGATCAGGAGTTGCTGCGGGCCTCGCTCCGTACGGTGCTGTCGGCCGACGAACGCATCGAGGTCACCCACGACGTCGCGAACGGCAGCGACGCGATCGAGGTCGTCCGGCGGCACCGCCTGGACGTGGTACTGATGGACATCCGCATGCCGCGCATGGACGGGGTCGCCGCCACGGCGGAGATCGTCAGGATCGCACCGGCGACCCGGGTGCTCATGCTGACGACGTTCGATGATGACGAACTGGTCGTGGCCGCGATCCGGGCCGGTGCGAGCGGCTACCTGACCAAGGACGTCCGGCCCGCCGCCCTGGCCCAGGCCGTGTGTGACGTCGCCTCCGGGACGTCGGCGCTGGCCCCGGGAGTGGCCGCGACGATCCTCGATCTCGTACGGCAGGTGCCGATGCGAAGGACGGCGGCCCTGGACGGCCTCACCCCGCGCGAGGTCGAGATCTTCGGCCTGCTCGCCCGCGGCAGGTCCAACAGCGAGATCTGCGCGGAACTGGTGCTGAGCGAGAACACGGTGAAGTCGCACGTCCGGGCCGTCCTGCAGAAACTGAACCTGCGCGACCGCGTGCACGTGGTGATCCATGCGTACGAGAACGGGCTTGTGGGTCGCAGCGAACTGCCTGACTGAGATTCCATCCTGCCGGGTGGTCCCGGCTCACCCCTTCGGGTGATGTCGGCCGGTGACGCCCGGCCTAGGTTCGACGTCGTGCATTTCCTACATCTCCGCCTTCCTCGTGTGACCTCCCTCATCGTCCTCGGCGGTGTGCTCGTCGCCCTGCTGCTCGGCTGGACGGCACCGGCCCATGCCACCGGCGAACGACTGGTCGACGACTACCGCTCCGTCTACGGCACGCCGGGTGTCGCGGCGGCCGTGATCGACGGGTCGTCGGTCGAGACGATCGTCCGCGGCCGGGACGGGGACGGCAACGCGGTGACGGCTCGGACACGCTTCCGGATCGCGTCGATGAGCAAGTCGATGACGGCGGCGGCGATCATGCTGCTGGTCGACCGTGACCGCGTCTCCCTGGACGACCCGGTCGTCAAGGTCCTGCCCGACTTCAGGATGGCCGATCCCCGCTTCACCGGGATCACCGTGCGCCAGATCCTCAGCCACACCTCGGGGCTGTCGAACAGCACGAACAACGAGTACGTGTTCCCGCCTCCGCGCAGCGCGCAGGAAATCGTGGCCAGGCTGGCCGACAAGACCCTGGCCGCCGATCCGGGCACCCGCTCGGAGTACCACAACACCAACTACTCGATCGCGGCGAGGATCGTCGAGGTGGTGTCGGGGAAGTCCTTCGACGCCTTCCTCCACACCGAGCTGTTCACGCCGCTGGGCATGACCGGCACCAGCTCGACGCTGGGGTGTTCCGATCGTGCCGAGGACCTGCCGTCCGGGTACGAGGTCGTTCTCGGGGTCGCCGTCGCGGCACCGGAGATGCCGGGGATCTGCGTCGGCAACGGCGGGGTGATCTCGACCCTGGACGACATGGTGCGGTGGCTGCGGTTCAACCAGGGAACCTTCAGGGCGGACCTGCTGAGTGCCGGCTCCCTGGCCGAGTTGCACACCGTCCAGCCGAAGGCCGGCGACTACGCCCTCGGCTGGCAGTCCCGCCCCGTCGCGGCAGACGCCCCGCCGTCGGTGATCGGCCACGGCGGAACACTGGCGACGTGGACCGGGGACATGGTCTTCTCGCCCAAGACCGGTGTGGCCGCCCTCGTCCTCACCAACAGCGGCGGCGATCCCAGCCTGCTCTCGACCAACCTTCTCGCCGAACGGATCGGGGCACCGGCAACGCCGATGAGCAACCCGCTCACCGTCGTGAACGCGGTCCTGCTCGGGCTCACGGTGGGGATGGCCGCACTGCTGGTCACTGCGGTCGTCCGAGCGCGCCGCTGGGCCTCGCGACGCCGCGCGGCGCGTCGGCCGAGGCTGGTTCTGCGGCTCGTGCCCCTTGCCCTGGTGACGGTGCTGGGCGCGGTGCTGCCGACGCTGGTCTGGGGGGCGTTCAGCTTCCAGTACTGGATCATCACCGTCTGGCTGCTGCCGCTGCTGGCGCTCTTCTGCCTCATCTGCTGCGTGCTCGGGGCGGTCGCGCTCGGCCGTCGCCTCTGGTGCTTCCGCCGCGCCGGTCAGGCGACCTTCGCACCGGTACGGCCGGCCACGGCGGACAGCTGACCTGGGCGGGAACCTGGCCGGAGCGGTTCGGGAGCTGGAAGACCGTCTATGAGCGCCACCGTCGGTGGTCCGCGGACGGCACCTGGGACAGGATCCTCCAGGCGGTCCAAGCCGATGCCGATGCCCAGGGGCGGGTGGGCTGGGGCATGGTGAGCGTCGGCTCCACCTCGTGCCGGGCCCACCAACATGCGGCCGGGGCGCCGCGCAAAGCACCGCGGCTCCCGAAGAGGAGATCGACACCTCGGCCGCCACCGTGGCCTCGATCCGCCTCTGGCTCAAGCCATGATCAGCCCGCTTCTAGAGCGTCTGCCCGCCGCGTCAGGTCTGCTGCGATGTCGTCCCAGTCCGGTCCGTGCAACCACAGGTTCTCGGCGGCCTCTCGCATCAGCGCCGGCTCGTCCGGTCGCTGCAAAAGCACCAGCCGATAGGACAAGTTGCGGACCCAGACCGGCAGATGGCCGTCGACCACGTGCGGGCAGAGCTCACGCAGCATGGCCAGGATCGAATCCGCGTCAGCAAAGGTCAACTCCTCGAGGAAGTAGCGCTCCTGATGGTCGAGGTCGCACTCTGGCCTAGGTCGGTACTCGTCTCCGTAGAGACACCGGGCGTGCTCCGTCAGGATGCTGTGCATGTTCTGGAGCGTACGACGCCTTGATCCGCCGGACAGAACCTAGGGGTTGAGGAACATCGGAACTGTGATTCTTAACCTGCGGCCCGGTTGGGCCTGCCACGCTCGATGTCGGCACTTGGTATGACCCACATTCGGAACTGGCGCCCGAT
>NZ_JBEXUE010000533.1:0-6482 GCF_040614275.1 Streptosporangium sp. NPDC006013 | reverse complement strand
CGAGGGCGGGGTGAACCTCCAGGTGCTGCCGGTCTTCATCGACGATCAGTACCGCCCCGAGGGCGCGCTCCGGCAGACACTGCGCATGATCGAGTGCGCCCACGTGCTGGCCGAGGGCAACGCCGACGCCGTACGGCTCTGCCTGGACGGCGCGCAGATCGACGAGACGCTCGCCCAGGGCAGGATCGCCCTGGTCCTGGCGCTGGAGAGCATGCCCGGCCTGGATTCGGCCGTCGAGCTGGTGCCCACGCTGCACCGGCTGGGCGTGCGGGTCGCCTCGATCGCGCACTGGGGCCGTACCGCGCTGGCCGACGGCAGCGGCGAGGACGCCACCGGCAGCAGGCTCACCGCGGCGGGGGTGGAGACGGTCCGGGAGATGGAACGGCTCGGCGTGATCTTCGACATCTCCCACCTGGGCGCCTCGGGGGTGGAGCACGTGCTGGAGCTGGCGAGCAGGCCGGTGATGGCGACCCACTCCTCGGCCCGCGCGCTGCGCGACCACCACCGCAACCTGACCGACGACCAGATCCGCGCCGTCGCCGCCACCGGCGGCGTGGTCTGCGTCAACTTCCTGCCCGCCTTCCTGACGGAGGACGTCACCGAGTACACGGTGGACCGGCTGGTCGACCACATCGAGCACGTGGTGAGCGTCGGCGGGATCGACCACGTGGGGCTCGGTCCGGACTTCATCCGCGAGGTCATGCACGACGTCACTCCCCCGTGCTGCGAGGAGCCCGGCTACAGCGGTGTCGACATCGGCGCGACCCTGCCCGGACTGTCCGGCCCGAGTGGCCTGCCCCTGGTCACCGACGCCCTGCTCAAGCACGGCTTCGCCGACGAGGAGATCATGAAGATCATCGGCGGCAACGTGCACCGGCTGTTCCGCGCCGAGCTGGGCAGGCCCGCCTGAGCCTCGCGGGGGCATGAGCCGAGATGGGACGGGGGTGGCGGCCGCTCCTCCGCGAGACACCGGGCGACCTGCCGCAAGGAGGCGATCGGCTTCGGCCGTGAGACGGGCCACCTCGTGGAGCGGCGGCCCCCAGGCGGGCCACTCCCGACGCGGGAGCGCCCCTGGCACGGGAGCGCCCCTGGCACGGGAGCGCCCCTGGCACGACGCCCGGCATGACAATGGAACCCGGTGCGACGAATGGGAGAAGGAAGCTTGAAGATCACCGGGATCGAGTTGAGGCGGGTCGCGATGCCACTGGTCACGCCGTTCCGTACCTCCTACGGCACGGAGACCGAACGCGACGTACTCCTGCTCCGCGTGGTCACCCCCGAGGCGGAGGGCTGGGGCGAGTGCGTGGCCATGTCCGACCCGCTCTACTCCCCCGAGTACGTCGACGCCGCCGCCGACGTGCTGCGCCGTTTCCTCATCCCGGCCCTGCCCGCCCGTGCCGACGTCCACGGCGTGGGCCGCGCGCTGCAGCCCTTCAAAGGCCACCGGATGGCGAAGGCGGCCCTGGAGAGCGCGGTCCTGGACGCCTGGCTGCGCGCGTCCGGTCAGTCCCTCGCCTCCTTCCTCGGCGCCACCGCCGACCGTGTCCCCGCCGGGGTGTCGATCGGGATCATGAACTCCGTCCCCGAACTCCTGGACACCGTCGCGGGCTATCTCGACGAGGGCTACGTCCGGATCAAGCTCAAGATCGAGCCCGGCTGGGACCTGGCACCGGTCCGCGCGGTACGGGAGCGCTTCGGCGACGACCTGCTCCTCCAGGTCGACGCCAACGCCGCCTACACCCTCACCGACGCGCCCCACCTGGCCAGGCTGGACCCCTTCGGACTGCTGCTCATCGAGCAGCCGCTGGCCCACGACGACATCGTCCAGCACGCCCGGCTGGCCGGCAGGATCGCCACCCCGATCTGCCTGGACGAGTCCATCGAGTCGGCCGCCGACGCGGCCGCCGCCATCTCGCTGGGCGCCTGCTCCGTGGTCAACGTCAAGCCCGGCCGGGTGGGCGGCTATCTGGAGGCCCGGCGCATCCACGACCTGTGCCGCGCCCACGGCGTCGCCGTCTGGTGCGGCGGCATGCTGGAGACGGGCGTCGGCCGCGCCGCCAACGTCGCCCTGGCCGCCCTGCCCGGCTTCACACTGCCCGGCGACATCTCTGCCTCCCACCGCTACTACACGACGGACATCACGCCGCCCTTCGAGCTGAGCGACGGCCATCTGAACGTCCCCGGCGGGCCGGGCATCGGCGTCGAGCCGATCCCCGGCGTGCTGCGGGAGGTCACCACCTCCACCGAGTGGATCACCCGCTGACCACGGGCTCCCGCGAAGCGGCCGGCCCGAGGCCCGGTCACGGATGCGAGGTTCCGCCGCCGGAGCCGGTCGGACGCGCGACCGATCACGTCCGGGGCTCGACCGGCCTCACTTCGCCGCGGCCTCCTGGGCGGTGGCGGAGATGAAGCGGGTGATGCGCCGCCAGGCGTCGGCCGAGGCGTCGGCGAAGTCGGGGAGCTGATGATCGAAGAAGCCGTGGGGCGCGTCCGGGTAGGTGACGAACTCGTGCCCGACCCCGGCGGCGGTGAGGGCGTCGTCGAAGGCGGTCACCATGGCCGGCGGGATGTTCTCGTCGCCACCGCCCCACAGGGCGAGGATCGGCGCGGTCATCAGGTGGGCCAGCTGGATGGGGCCGGGAGCCCCGTTGAGCTCGCCGGGAAAGCCGTACAGCCCGATGACCCCGTCGAGGCCGAAACGGGGGGCGGCGGTGTTGAACGCGAACCTGCCCCCCATGCAGAACCCCAGGGAGACCACGGCGTGGCAGCTCTCGCGGAGCCTTTCGACACCGGCCGACATGTCGGCGGACAGTCCCTCGGAGGTCAGCCTGGCGAGATGGTCCGGCATGAGCGTGGCCATGTCGGCGAAACTCTCGGGCCGGTCGCGGTAGTCGGTTCCGGCGGTGCGCGCGTAGTAGTCGATCGCGACCGCGGTGTGCCCCAGCTCCGCCAGCCGCACGGCGAGCTGCTGGTAGAAGCCCGACAGTCCGCGATTGTCGGGGAGGACGAGCACCCCCACCCCTGACGGCTTCTCGGGGTGGGCGAGAAATGCGCCGATGCGCGTGCCGTCACCCGAGGTCAGGGTGGCCTGCGCGGCCTCCGCCCGGGTGATCGGAGCATTCGGCACAGGCGGGGCGGCAGCTGCGTCGTAACACACGGACGACACTCCTTTGAATTGACTGGAGTTTACGCCCGAAACATTAGCCGCACTTATCCGGCGATTTCCAACATGATATCATGGATAAATTAATTATCGATATACGAGTGATTAAACAGTGGTCACGAAAAGCGTTTCAGGGAATTGAGATTTCCGCGCCTCTTTCACGCGGCGGCCCGGCGCGAGCGGATCGTGGAGACCCTCCCCGGCGTTCCCGTCGACCGGAGGCGGACGCCCCGGTCCGCCGGGCGTACGGGCACGGGACCGTCAGGAGGCCAGATACTCCTCCCTGACCTTGGAGCGGGAGAGCTTCCCGGTGGGCGTGCGGGGCAGTTCGTCGCGGAACTCGATGACCCTGGGGTGCTTGAAGCGGGCGATCCGCGGGCCGAGGTGTGCCAGCAGCTCCTCGACCGAGGGGCGGGGGCCGGGCACCGGCTGGATCAGGGCGACCACCCGGTGGCCCCACTCCTCGTCGGGCACGCCGATCACCGCGACGTCGGCGACCGCCGGGTGCTCCAGGATCGCCGCCTCGATCTCCGCGGGGTAGATGTTCACCCCGCCGGAGACGATCAGATCGGTGCGGCGGTCGCAGAGGAACAGGAAGCCGTCCGCGTCCATGAAGCCGATGTCACCGGGGGCGTACCAGTCACCGCGCATGCTGGCGGCGGTCTTCTCCGGGTCCTTGCGGTACTCGAAACCGCCGGTGCCCGACCTGACGTAGATCATGCCGGGCTCGCCCGCGGGGAGCTCCTCCCCGTCCGCGCCGAGGATCCTCGCCTCGAAGGTCGGGGCCGGGCGGCCGACCGTGCCGGGACGCTCCAGCCAGTCGTGCGGCTTGACGGAGAAGGCGATGGCCGTCTCGGTGGAGCCGTAGTACTCGTACAGCACCGGCCCCCACCAGTCCATGATGCCCTTCTTGACCGCCACCGGGCAGGCCGCGCCGGTGTGCACCACCTGCCGCAGCGACGACACGTCGTAGCGCGCCCTGACCTCCGCCGGAAGCTGCAGCATCCGGTGGAACATGGTCGGCACCATCAGCGCGTTGCCGACCCGGTACCTGTCGACCAGCTCCAGGATGGCCTCCGGTTCGAACCTGGGCGCGATCACCAGGGTGTGCCCGAGGTGGAGGGCGAAGATGGTGTGCGCGCACGGCGCGGAGTGATACATCGGCGAGGTCACCAGGTGGATCTCGTCACCGGCCCGCAGGTCGCAGACCTCGCCCAGGAACCAGGTGTAGAGCGGGACGATCACCTCCGGCTCGTGGCTGGAGAGCGGGCGCTGCACGCCCTTGGGGAACCCGGTGGTGCCCGAGGTGTACCACATGACGCCGCCGCCCGAGCGGTCGTCAGGGGCGGTCGTGGGCTGCCCCTCGGCCAGCTCGGCCACGCCGACGGCCTTCTCGACGGAGTACGACGGGTCGGCGACCACGACCCGGGCGTCGCAGTCGGCCAGGATGTAGTCGATCTCGGCGGCCGTGAGGTGCCAGTTGACCGGTACGTAGTACAGCCCCACCTGCCCGGTGGCCATCAGCATGACCACCGCGTCGATGCCGTTGGGCAGCACTCCGGCGACCACGTCGCCTCGGCCGAGCCCGCGGGCCCGCAGGCCGTGTGAGACCTGGTTGACCGTGGCCAGCAACTCTCCGTAGGTCGTCACGGCGCCGTCGGGGTGGATCAGCGCGCGGCGGCCGGGATCGGCCTCGGCGATCCGGTAGAAGGTGGGTAGCCCGCTGATGTCGGCCATGGACGTTCCTCCTTTAGAGCTCCAGCAGTTCGGCGAGGCGGGTACGGTGCGTGCGGGGCGCACCCAGCAGCACCTCGTCGGCCTTGGCGCGCTTGTAGTAGAGATGCGCGTCGTGCTCCCAGGTGAAACCGATGCCGCCGTGCAGCAGGAGGTTGTCCCGGGCCACCTCGAAGCAGGCCCTGCCGACGTAGGCCTGGGCGAGCGCGGCGGCCGAGGAGAGCTCGCCGGGCGCCTCGTCCGCGGCCCAGGCCGCGTAGCGGACTATCGACTCGGCCTGCTCCAGCTTGCAGTGCATGTCGGCGAGCCGGTGCTTGACGCCCTGGTAGGAGCCGATGAGGCGGCCGAAGGTCACCCGGAGCTTGGCGTAGCCGACGATGGCGTCCAGCGAGGCACGCAGCACGCCGAGCTGCTCGGCGGCCACCGCGACCGCGAACAGGTCCCTGGCCCTCGCCACGCCCTCCGTCGACGAGGCGATCTCCTCGCCCGCGCCCAGATCCACCTTCGCCTGCCTGCGGGTGATGTCCAGGGTGGTCAGCGGGGTGCGGTCACCGCCTCTGACCGCCAGGACCCGCGGCCCCTCGATCGCCAGGACCACGTCGGCCTCGGCACCGTTGAGCGCGCGGCCGCCGTCGAGGGCGACGGTCGCGAGCGTGGTCCCCGCGGCGATGCCGGGCAGCAGCTCCTTGTCGCCCACCTCGGTCAGCAGGATCGTGGCGAGGGTGGTGGCCAGGAAGGGGCCCGGCAGCAGCGCCGCGCCGGTCTCCTCCAGGACCACCGCGAGCTCGGCGTACCCGGCCCCCGCGCCGCCGTGCTCCTCTCCGACGACGAGGCCGGCGAGCCCGAGCTCGCCGTTGAGCCTGCGGTAGACCTCGGGGTCGTGGCCGGTCTCGGATTCGACGGCCCGCCGGACCTCGGGCAGCGGCGAGGCGGAGGCGAGGAAGGCACGGACCGCGCCGCGCAGTTCCCGCTGCTCCTCGGTGAGCACGAGCTTCATATGTTTCCGCCTTTCTGCGCGAGCCCGGAGGTCACCCGTTCACCTTGAGGTCCTTGAACGGCACGTTCTTGTCCACCCGCGGCTCGGGCGGCAGGTTGAGCACCCGGTCGCCGATGATGTTGCGCATGATCTCGTTGGTGCCGCCGCCGAGGGCCATGGCGGGAGCGAGTGAGACGGCCTCGGCCAGCCGCCCGCCACCCTCCTCGTAGGCGACGGCCCCCGGTCCGGCCAGCGAGGTGGCGAGGTCGGCCTGGAACATGGTCAGCTCGGCCAGCAGCAGCTTGGCCGCGCTGCCCCTGGCCCCGGGGAAGACGCCGGCCTTGGTCTCCTGAGAGAGTCGCTCGTTGAACAGGGCGAGCGCGCGGGAGCGGATGTGCAGCTCGATGAGCTGGTCCCTGACCACCGGGTCGGCGGTGTCGGCGGTGTGGCGCAGCACCTCGAAGGCGACCGGGTTGTCCTTGCGGCCGCCCATGCCGACGCCGCTGGAGATGGACAGGCGCTCGTGCAGGAGTGTGGTGACCGCGCAGCTCCACCCGTCGTTGACCTGGCCGATCAGGTTCTCCGCGGGGATGTGCACGTCGTCGAAGA
>NZ_JBEXUE010000532.1:0-6486 GCF_040614275.1 Streptosporangium sp. NPDC006013 | reverse complement strand
GAAGGATGCGAGCCTTTCACACCTCCGCGGCGTTGATCGGGCTGCACGACAGCGTGCGTGGCGGACGCGCTCTGGGAATCGGCCGCGGCCAGGACCCATGTGCCAGCAGAGCGCCCCGGCGCTCTGGCCACTCAGCACCACGCCGGCCCGCCACGCCTCCTCGAAGATCTCGTCCAGGCCGTGCAGCCGCCACAGGGCCGCCAGGTTGGCCACGCTGCCGCCGCTGACGTAGATGACGTCCTGGCTGAGCACCCACTCGCGCGGATCCTCGACGTTGGGCATCGGGAACACGGTCAGGTGGCTGACCTCGACGTCCCACTCGCGGAAGGCGCCGTACATCTTCAGCAGCCAGTCGGCGTCGTCGCCGGTGGCGGTGGCGAGCAGGCCCAGCTTCGGCCGGTCCTGGCCGGTCAGGTCGAGGGCGTACCGCAGCAGCGCGCTCGCCTCTATGAACCCGTAGCGCTCGGACGGGCGGAACGAACCGCCTCCGATGGCAAGGATGTGAGACTGCCCAGAACTACGCATACATGACCTCTTCGACGGCTTCGGCGGAAACAGGGACCCTAGAGTACGGCGGCCAGCGCCTCACTGAGGCGCGTATGCCGGAACGCGTAACCAGACTCCAGAAGGCGCCGGGGCAGCACCCGCTGCCCGGTCAGCACCCCCTCCTCCGCGAACCCCCCGATGGCCGTGCGCAGCGCGAATCCGGGTACGGCGAGCGGCATGGTGGGCCGGTGCAGGGCCTTCCCGAGCGTCCTGGTGAACTCCGCGTTGGTGACCGGCTGCGGCGCGGTGAGGTTGACCGGGCCCGAGATCTCCGGGTTGCCCAGGATGTGCAGTACGGCGTGCACCCAGTCGTCGATCGATATCCAGGACCAGTACTGCTCTCCCGATCCCAGGGGCGCTCCCAGCCCCAGCTTGAAGATCGGCAGGATCTTCGCCAGCATGCCGCCCGCGTCGCTCAGCACCAGGCCGGTACGGAGCCGGGCCACCCGGATGCCCGCCTCCTCGGCGGGTACCGTCTCGGCCTCCCAGGGCACCACCACCTCCCGCGAGAGGAATCCCTCGCCCGGTGGGGCCGTCTCGTCCACCTCGCGGTCCCCGGTGTCCCCGTAGTAGCCGACCGCGGACGCCGACAGCAGCGTCGGGGGCCTGTCCGGCAGCTCCGTCAGCGCTTTCACCAGCGTCCTGGTCCCCTCGACCCGGCTGCGGACCAGTTCGCGCTTGACGTCGTCGCTCCAGCGCCGGTCGCCGATCCCCGCTCCGGCGAGATGGACCACGGCCCGCGCGCCCTGCAGGGCCGCCGGGTCGATGAGCCCTTTGCCCGGGTTCCAGAACGCCTCGTCGACGCCCTGCGGCGCCCGCCGTACCAACCTGACCACCCGGGTGTCGTCGGCCCGCAGAGCCTTGACCAGAGCCGATCCAAGCAGGCCAGAGGACCCGGTCACGATGATCGCCATGTTGTCCAATCTAGTCGACCTCCCCTGTGATCTTCGGGAGGCCGGGGTCACCGGATGCGTCGGGATGTGCCGTCCGGCGTGCCGGAGAGCCGCTGAGGGCAGGACGCGCGGAGAGGAGCAGGTGGGTCCGACGGCGTGATCACCTGATCGCCGGCCTGGATCCGCAGGTCCCGGAGGCCACGAGCGAGGCGAGGACGTTCTGCGGCGGAGACGGGGAAGCCACGACGCGGCGGAACGGTGACCCGATGGTGAAGGCCGGGGCGTGGCCGAGGCAGGGCCGGTCGGCCAGAACGGCTTCAGCCGGCGACGACCTTTGCACAGGCGGCGAGGAGGTGACGCAGTGGCGCCGCGGGCGGGCCCTGCGGAACGGCGAGGAAGGTGGTGACCCGCGGCTCGACGAGTTCACGGAAGGCGATGCTGCGGACCGAGGGCAGTTCGGCGACCGGGTAGAAGGGGGTCCAGGACGGGGCGCCGACGGCGATGCCGGCGAGGGTGTCCTGCAGGGTGGTGAACACCGGGCCCAGCGGCGGCTCGATGCCGGCGACCTGGCACGCGGTGCTGATCAGGTGGTGAAAGGGCGGGTTGTTCTCGCGCGGCGCGAGACGCAGCGGCAGCTCACCGAGTTGTTCCAGCCGCAGCGCGGGGTGAGCGGCGAGGGGATGCTCGGCCGGTAGCGCCACGACCAGGGGATCGGTCCAGACAGGGATCATCTCCAGCTCCGGCGCCGAATCCAGGATGCGGACGAGGGCGGCGTGCAACTCGCCGGAACGTACCCCGGTGAGCCGGCCGCTCAGAGCCGTCTTCGTGAGCTGGACGCCTAGTCGTGGCGCGAGGCCGGTCAGCTCGTCCAGGACGCGGTAGAGGCGCCCGCCGGGCGCCGGGCCGGTGCCCAGGCGCAGGACGGAGTCCAGATCGAGGGCGAGCTCGGCGGCCACCTGGCGGGTCCGTTCGGCCGCGGCGAGCACCGCGCGCGCCTCGGGCAGCAGCCGCTCGCCCGCCTCGGTGAGGCGGACGTGGCGGGTGGAGCGGTCGAACAGTCCCACGCCGAGTTCGCGTTCCAGCCGGCGGATCTGCTGGCTCACCGCCGGCTGCACGATGTGCAGGCGCGCCGCGGCCCGCCCGAAACCTCCATCCTCCGCGACCGCGACGAAGTAGGCCAGCTGCCGGATCTCCACACACCCCCCATTCATCACGATCGGTGATGACTGTAGGGGAGAACATCGTCTGGTCCGGCTCCTCTTCCCGCGATCGACTTGGCTCCATGAAAATCGCGAGGATCTCATCCACTGCGGTGGCGGACCTGGCCCGGCGTGTCCGCGGCCCGGTGCTGCTGCCCGGACAGGATGGTTACGACCGGGAACGGGCGGGCTTCAACCAGGCCGTCGACCACCATCCCGCCCTCGTCGTCGGCGCGGCCGAGGCCGCGGACGTGCAGGCGGCGGTGGGCTTCGCCGTCGAGCACGGCCTGCCGCTGGCCGTACAGGCGACCGGGCACGGGGCCTCGATTCCCGCCGACGGCGCCCTGCTGATCAGCACGCGGCGGATGGACGGCGTGCGGATCGACCCGCGCCGCCGCAGCGCGCGGATCGAGGCGGGAGTCCGCTGGCAGCAGGTCATCGAGCGGGCGGCCGAGGTCGGCCTGGCTCCGCTGAACGGCTCCTCGCCGCTGGTGGGGGCGGTCTCCTACACCCTCGGCGGCGGCCTGCCGGTACTCGGCCGCACGCACGGATGGGCCGCCGACCACGTGCGCGGCATCGAGGTCGTCACCGCGGACGGCCGGCTGCGTACGGCCACGCCCGACCGGTACGGCGATCTGTTCTGGGCGCTGCGCGGCGGCAAGGGAAACTTCGGGGTGGTCACCTCCCTGGAGATCGGCCTGGTCGCGGTCTCCCGGCTGTACGGCGGCGGCCTGTACTTCCCCGGGGAGGCGGCGGGCGGAGTCCTCCACGCCTGGCGCAGGTGGACCGCGAGCGTACCGGAGGAGTTGACCTCCTCGGTGGCGCTGCTACGACTACCCGACCTACCTGATCTTCCCGCGCCGCTGCGCGGCCGGTTCGTGGTGCACGTGCGGATCGCCTACCTCGGTTCCGCCGCCCGTGGTGAGGAACTTCTGCGGCCGCTGCGCGAGATCGGCGGCCGCATCGCCGACACCGTCGGCGACATGCCCTACCGGGCCGTCGCCGCCATCCACGCCGACCCGACCGAGCCCACGCCCTACCACGAGCGCTCGATGATGCTGCGCGAACTCCCCGGACCGGCCGTCGACACCCTGCTGGAACTGGCCGGACCGGGCGCCGACTGCCCGATCGACATGGTGGAGTTACGTCACCTCGGCGGGGCACTCGCCCGCACGCCGGAGGTGCCGAACGCGACCGGCAACCGCGCGGCCGCCTACAGCCTCTCGGCCGTCTCCCCCGCCGGACCGCAACAGACCGACGAGGTGACCGGCTATCCCGAGCTGCTGCTCCAGCGGATGACGCCCTGGAGCACCGGCCGCAGCTTCCTCAACTTCCTCGGCGGACCCGACACCGCCGGTCAGGTACGCGACGCCTACGCCCCGGAGGACTGGGCCCGGCTGACCGGGATCAAGGCCGTCTACGACCCGGACAACCTCTTCCGGATCAACCACAACATCCCACCCACCTCCCTCTGAAGGGACCGACTGTGAACATGCGAACTTCGGCATCGCCGACCTCCACCGCCGCACGCCGCGCAGAGATCGGGGCCCGCTCGGCCGGAGTGCGGCTGGGCGCGCTGTTCGGCCCCGCGGTGTTCGGCGTCACCGCGGCCGGTGTGGCGCTGCCCAACGTCGCCGCCGCGCTGGGCTCCAGCCCGGCCGCCGTGGTCTGGGTCCTCACCGCGCACGCGCTCGCCCTCGGCGTGGGCACGGCCCTGTTCGGGCGCCTGGCGGACACCCGGGGCGTGCGTGCCACGCTCTTGGCGGGGGCCCTGGTGCTCGGCGCTGGCGCCTTGATCTGCGTCATGGCGCCCAACCTCGGCGTCCTCGTCGCCGGCCGGTTCATCCTGGCCGCCGGGTCGGGAGCCATGTCCGCCGGCGCGCTCAGTCTCGTCGCCTCCACCCGGCCCGACCACCGGTCCACGGTCCTGGCGAGCTTCGGCGGCGCGATGGCGATCTTTTCGGCCGCGGCCACCCTCATGGGCGGCGTGGTGACCGAGGCGCTGACTTGGCGAGCCACGCTGGTGCTTCCGGCGTTGTCGCTGCTCGTCGTCCCCTTCTGCCTGCGCCTGGCCGTGCGTCCGGGGTCCGGCAGGCCCATCGATCTGCCGGGCGCCGGCCTGCTCACCGTCGCGGCGGCGGCGTTCCTCGTGCTCGTCCAGGCCTCGGCTCTCAACCTGACCGCGACGGCCACGGCGGCGGTGGCGACGCTGTCCGTACTCGCCGCGGCGGGCCTGGTCCGGCGGGTCCGACGTGTTCCGGAAGGGTTCGTACCGCGCGGGCTGATCGCGGATCGAACGTTCCTCGTCGCCGCGGCCGTCGGCGCGGGGGTGTACGGCGGGTTGTTCGCCGCGATGTACGTCGCCCCTCAGGTGCTCGTGCGGGAGCACGGCTGGAGCATACCGGCCGTCGGGACCTGGCTCCTGCCGGGCGCGCTCGCAGGGGCCGCGCTCTCGCGAGTAGCCGGTCGGCTCGCCTCCGGCGACGGCGGGAAGCGGCTGGCCGCCGTCGCGGCCGCGTCCTTCGCCATCCTGCTGTGCCTGGCCGGGATCATCGGCGACGGGCCGGTGCTCCTGGTGGTCGGCGCCTCCCTGGGGTTTGCCGCGTTCTCCGTCACCCAGGTGGTGGTCACCGGGCTGATGTCGGTCCACATTCCTCCGGAGCGGCGCGGCGGGGTCATGGGACTGCTCAACCTAGCCTTCTTCCTCGGCGGAGGAGTCGGCTCGGCCGCCGCCGGAGCCCTGTCCCAGGTGATGGAGCCGGCTGGGGCGCTCTCGCTCGTCGCTGTACTGCCGCTCGTCGCCGCCGTCCTGGCCATGAGACTCTCTCCCGCTGCTCGGTAGCGGCGGCTGGAAACGGCCGTCAACAGCCTGTCCGCCGCCGGCCGGACGCCGGATCTCCGGCGTATCCCGCTCATACCCGAAAGACACCCGTGAAGATGACGAGAACGGACCGGGCCGGTCCGCGGAGAGCGGACCGGCCCGGGGAGGCGGAACGGTGACTAGGCGTTGAGGCCCAGCTGGTTCTCGAAACGGCCCTCCTCCAGGCGACGCTTGATCGTCGTCAGGAAGCGGGCGGCGTCGGCGCCGTCGACCAGGCGGTGGTCGTAGCTGAGCGCGAGGTAGACCATCGAGCGGACGGCGATGACCTCGCCCTCGGCGGTGTCCAGGACGACCGGGCGCTTGACGACCGCGCCGGTGCCCAGCATGCCGACCTGCGGCTGGTTGAGTATCGGCGTGTCGAACAGCGCGCCCCGGCTGCCGGTGTTGGTCAGCGTGAACGTGCCGCCGCCGAGCTCGTCCGGGCTCACCTTGTTGGTGCGGGTGCGCTCGGCCAGATCGGCGATCTTACGGGCCAGCCCGGCGATGTTGAGGTCGCCCGCGTCCTTGATCACCGGGACGATCAGGCCGCGCTCGGTGTCCGTCGCGAAGGCCAGGTGCTCGGCGTCGAAGTAGGTGACCTCGTTGGTCTCGCTGTTGATCGTGGCGTTCAGCTTCGGGTGCTGCTTGAGCGCCTCGATCGTGGCGAGGGCGAAGAACGGCATGAACGAGAGCTTGACGCCCTCACGCCGCTGGAACTCGGCCTTCGCGCGGTCGCGCAGCTGCGCGATCTTGGTGACGTCGACCTCGACCACGGTGGTGAGCTGGGCCGAGACCTGCAGCGACTCGACCATGCGCTTGGCGATGGTCTGGCGCAGCCGCGACATCTTCTCGGTGCGCCCGCGCAGCGTGGTGTCCACCGCGACCGGCTCGGGCGCCGAGGAGGCCATCGTGGGGCTGTAGGTCACCGTCGCCTCCAGCACCCCCGTTCCCGCCTTGATGTCGCGCATCGCGTTGGCCGACCCGGCGC
>NZ_JBEXUE010000531.1:0-6490 GCF_040614275.1 Streptosporangium sp. NPDC006013 | reverse complement strand
GGCCGCGCGGGCCTGGCGGTGGTTGGGTTCGGACACTATGTCCAGTCGGCGGCCCGCCGCTGTCACCGACTGTGCCCGAGGTCGTGGCCCCCGGGTTCACCCACGCCGAAGAAGCCTCATCCCGGACGTCCCCGAGTTCGCATCCGACGCGAACGTCAGCAGCGGCCGCCCCTGCCGACCACCTCGGCAACACGCGAAGCCCCGCAGGTCGGAGACTCCTCACCTCGCAAGATTCATCTCACCGCTAATGGCTGTCCGCAGGTTCCTCAACCCCGACCTCGACGCGGTCCATGTCCGCTGTACTCCGGCCGAACGCCGGGGAGGGCCGCCGCGCGCAGCGCGCCGGCGCCTGCGATGACAAAGGCAAGATCGATATTTCCCACGCCCTGCCGGCTGCCCCGTCACTGCGGGTAAATCATCCGTTTCCCGCCGAATGTCCTAGTGATGATCAAGAATGGCGTGCCATGGGATGGATCGGGATCGCGACGGGCCACGAGCTCACCGTCGAGGGGACGCGGCGGCCGGTGCTCGCCTGCCGGACGGCCGCAGGCCGCGTGCTGGCCAAGGTGCCCGCCAACGTCAGGAAGGATCCGACCGCGGTACGACTCGCCGCCCTCTGCGACCGGCTCGGCGAGCACGCGCGGGCGGTGCACGACCGGGTCGAGTCCTGGATGGTGCGGTCGCTGCCCGTCCCGACCGCGGTGTTCGCGGCCGTGTGGGACGACCCGGTGTGGCGCGAGACGCTCACCGACCTGGTCATCGCCCCGATCGTCGACGGCGCGCCCGACCTCGGCCGCTGCGCGCTCCTGCGCGAGGGCGCGTGGACGGGCGCGGACGCCTTCGCGATCCCGCACCCGCTGCTGCTCGGCGACGAGCCGCCCATCTGGCGGGGCCGGAACCTCACGCAGGTTGTTGAGCAGGTACGCCGCGAGGTGTGGACGCGTCCCGCGAGCATGGACCGTACGTTCGGCGTGGTCGGCACCTTCGGATACATGGACGCCCGGTACGAGAGCGGCGCCGCGTTCGAGCGCCGCGTGCACGAGCTGGGCGGGCGCATCAAGGGGGACAGGGCGCGGTTCACCGTGCACGCGCCCGAGCCGCTCGGCATCGAGATCGACCTGGACTGGAGCGGGCCGATGAGCCCGGCCTACATGGCGTGGCTGAGCTTCACCGCGGGCGGCCGGGAGATCGGCGACATCGCCTGGTCCGAGGGCGTCCGCATTCTCATGGCTCTGTACGCGGACCGCACCGTGGACGAGACGGAGCCGGTGGTGGAGGCAGCCGAGGCGTACTCCCACTACTGCGACGCCCACCAAGGCGAGCCCGGCACCGTGGTGCCCTCCGGCATCACCGGCCCGACGCGCGACGTGCTGCTGCGCGCCGGGGCGGTGCTGCCGGGCACGCCCGCCGGCTCCGACGAGGACACGTGCGTCGCCGTCCGCTACGAGCACTCCGTCCTGGACGAGCCGGTCGTCGAACTCGTCCGGCGCACGGCCGTCGACGGCGACAAGGCCGAGAAGTCGCTGTACGACCTGGACCCGGTGGCGGAGACCGGCGCCGGCACCGTGCACGCGGGCCCGCTCGGCTTCCTCGCGTCCGCCCTGCACTGGTACCCGGCGCACCGCGCCCGCATCCTGGCCGCGCACACCGACCTGCGGGCCGCCCACGGCCTGGCCGCCCGCAAGCCCGGCCTCGCGCGCACCGCGCTCACCCGTACCGGCGACGACCTGGAGACGCACGCGCCCGAGCTGCTGCCGCCGTTCTACGAGGAGTGCGCGCGGATCCTGGCCGCCGCAGGCAGCGCCCGCTTCGCCGCCGCCTTCTTCGAGAAGGCCCGCGCCGCCGAGGACGCGCACGCGCTGCCGGTCGACGAGGCCGCGCTCGTCGCGGCGCACCTCGCCGCGGGACCGGACGCCGCCGGAACGGCCACACTCAAGAAGCACGGCAAGCGGCTCGCCGCCCGCCATCTCGCCCCCGGCGCGTACCGCTGGCACCGCAGCCTGCTCACCGAGTGGTGCGAGGAAGTCCCGGACGGCGCGCTGGCCCTGGCCGACGGCTGGGCGGCGCTGGCGAAGGCCGCCGGGCACACGCTCGGCGGGCCCGAGGACGAACGCGCCGTACGGGCCTTGCTGGAGAGCGGCTGCATGGAGTCGGCACCGCAAACCCTCTGGAAGTTCGTCCTTCCGTTGCTCGGCCCGATGGCACGGGCGGACGCGGGCATCGGCCGCGTGCTCCTCGGCATCCTGCCGCTGCCCGCCAAGGACATCCCCAAGGCGAAGAGCGCGGCAGTGTCGCTCCTCCTCGGCAACCTCGCGGGCGCGGGCCTGGCCGCCCCGTTCACCACGTCCCCCGGGCTGGCGGGGGCGGCGGCGAAGGACTGGCTCGGCCGCTTCCTGAAGCTGTACGCGGGGCTCGCACTCCCCGTCGCCGGTCTCGGTGACCTCCTGCACGACGCCGGTACGCGGCTGCGCGCGGAGGGCCTCACCTGCGACGACCATGAGGCGGTACTGGGAGTGGACGAGGACGAGGTCAACCGCTGGGAGGAGACCGCCGCCGACCTCCCGCTCCTCGATCTCCTCCTGGACCGCGGCGTCCCGCTCGCGCGGCCCCGGCTGCTGCACACGTTCAAGCTGTACGACCGGCTCGCCTCCGGAGCGGGCACCGACCTGGCCGCCGTTGCCGCCGACCCGGACTGGGCCCCGCTGCTGCGCGACGCGATCGTGGGCAACGTGACCAACCAGCTCAACGTCACCGAGCCCGCCGTCCCGAAGCAGACCGCCCCCGAGACCGTACGGGCCCTGACCGCGACACCGGGAACGGCGCAGATTGTCGCCGCCATCCTGGCCGAGCATGCCGAGCGGGTCCCAAATCAAGGGCTTCCGGACGCGCACGCCGCCCTGTGCGACGCCGAACGGTTCACCATCGCCGGAGTCCCCGGCCCCCTCCTGAACAGCGTCCGGACGATCGCGACCGGGACGGACCCGGCCCGCGCCCTCGCCACCACGCTGAGCGGCGGCCTCCTCGACGAACTGGAGTTGCCTGCCTTCGTCCCCGGCCACGTCAACACCATCACCGACTACCTGGAAGAGAGCGGCACCGACCTGCTCCTGATCGAGTCCGGCCGGCTCTGGGAGCACAAGTTCCGCGCCTCCGTCGTCACACCGGATGGAGTCGGCCCGTCCCACGGCTTCGGCACGTACGAGTACGTCTCCAGCCGGTCCCACGAACGGACCGAGGCGCGCGACCTCTACGACCGCTGCCTGATCGCCGTGAACGGCCGGGTGACCGTACTGGACCACGGCGGCCCGCACTGCCCGCACGGCAGCGCGCACCCCGCCGCCCGCCGCGTCGTACCGGCCGACGGCGAACGGGTCGCCTTCCCCGGTGGCGCCGAGGCCACCGTGTGGCGCGGCCAGGGCCGGATCATCGAGCTGCGGGACCCGGCCGGGCGGACCATCGGCCGCTACGTCCGCGGCCGGGGCAGGGTGCCCGAGCACCACGGTGCCGAGAACATCAGCACGGTCAAGCACCACCGCTACGCATCCGGGACCCGCCTGGTCGCGCCTCCCGGCCGGTGGTCGGCGATGCGGCCGCGCGACCCCGAAGGATCCAGGGCGCTGCGCGCCGTCGACGAGAAGAAGGCGCAGGCCCTGATCGACGTCGCGGACGCCGCGCTCGCCGCCGACCTCATGCGGGTGCTGGACCCCGAGAGCGGGTACCCGGAGAAGAGCGCCGCCCGCGACGAGCTGGCGGGACGGCTCCACCCGCTCCTGCCGGAGATCACCGACGAGTCGCTCTGGAAGGGCGTCACGTTCCTGGTGTGGACGGCCGTCGAATGCCGCGAGCGCGGGTTCGCCCTGCTGGAACGCCTGGCGCTAACCCCGCCGCCCCACCTGCGCCCGGCGCCCGCCTCCGCGGCACCCACCGTCCAGTCCGAGAAGTCCCCCGAGCCGGAGGATCCGGGACCTGAGTCCGCGTACGAGAGGATCGTCCACTTCACCCGTGCCGCCGTCGATGTGCCGTACGACAAGAAGATCGCGATATTCAACGCCCCTGCCGCCAAGGGGGTCGAGAACACGCTGGGCCGCCTCGGCGCCGCCGTCCTGGAGGCCGCGTGGGGCAACGGCGGCGGGCGCGCGCAACTTCTGGAACTGGCCGCCGTCCCCGAACTCCTCCGTACCGACGGCACCTGGCACGTCGCCCGGCTGCGCCCGGAGTACGACCTCGGGCAGATCCGCTCGGGCCGCGGCCCCATCATGGCCGCCGCCGTCGCCGACTACGAGCAGGTGGGGCACGGGTACGCGGTCACGGCGCTCCTCTGCACCCCGGACGGCCCCGACCCGCTCCTGTTCACCCGCAACCGCGCCGTCGAGCTGCGGACCTGCCGCGGCTGGGGCGACCCGGACCGGCTCCGGCGGGCGCTCGACCTGATCGCCGAGAACGGCCCGCCGCCCGTGGACCGGGAGGCGACCGTACGGGCGTTCGCCGAGGCCACCGGCCTGTCACCGGCCCAGTGCCTGATCCTGCTGTCCACCTCGGCCCGCACGCTCTCCTGGCCGGACGGCTGGGCGCGGGGCCGCGTCGCCGCCTTCCGCAAGGGCGACGCCGCCCGCGCCCGCGAACTCGACCTGACCGAGATCGAACTGCGCATCGCCGCGCTCTCCCTGGAGGCGCTCACCACCACCGACGAGGCCGTCGAAGTCGTCGAGCTGCTCATGCCCGACGACCCCGCCGACCTCTGGCGTACGGGCCCCGACCTGGACCGGGCGGTCGCGTACTGGACGGAACGCCACCCGAGGCTCACCCCGCTCACCACCGAGCAGTGGGTCACCCTCGCCTCCGGCGCCGAGGACGCCCTGGAGGCGCTGATCGCCCTGCTCGGCGGGCGTCCGTCCGTACCGCCGCTGGGTCACATCGCCCGCGCTGTGAGGCTCCTGGCCGACCGCCTGCCCAAGGACTACCTTGCCCGTACGACCGCCACCGCCCGCCTGCGTGACCTGCACGAACACGTCACCAGCCCGGACACGACCCTGCCCATCGCCGCCGGGGTCACCTCGGTCACCGCCCTGGAACGAGCCGCCGGAGCGACCTCGGCCCACCTCCCGGAGAGCAGGCTCGCCATCGGCGAAGCCCTCACCCTGGAGCCCGCCGGAGACGGCTACCGCGTCCACCTCCGCCCGTCCCGCTGGTCCGACCTGGACGCGCTGGCCCCGGCCCTCCGCCGCGGCGGCGCCACCGATGTCGCCCTGGTCATGGAGGACCTGCGCTTCCTCCGTTCGTCCGAGCCACTGGAGGCCGCGGCCCGGCTGGAGTGACGTTCCCGGAGGTGTGCGGGTGGGTCTTCCCAGTCCGGGAGAACGCCGGAACGTGCCGATCGCGGGCCCTGGTGATGACCAGCGCGCTGATCACTCCGATCTGGCCGTCACGCTATTGTCCGACGACGCTTCACAGTCATCGCCGCTCACCCCGAGATCGTTTCATAGGAGTGTTTCAGACAGCCATCTGTTTGCACCGACTCATGAAGGGGTGCCGGTAGGAAACGTGTCATGAGCCCCAAACGGCGTTGATCTTGCCGTGACTTGCCTGGTCAGTGCTGGGTGGTCATGAAACACTCCCCGATGCGCATCGACGAGCCGGTCGAGCACCGGACGATCCTGGACGAAGAGCGCGAGCTGATCGCCGGGAAGCGGGACACCACGCGACTCGGGTTCGCGATCTTGCTGAAGTTCTACACGCAGCACGGCCGGTTCCCGCGCGGCCGTTCAGAGCTGCCGGACGACGTGGTCGAGCACGTGGCCAAGCAGGTCCAGGTTCCTGCTTCGGAGCTGGGCTTCTATGAGTGGTCCGGCTCCACGATTGAGTACCACCGCCATCAGATCCGCACGCATTTGGGTTTTCGTACCTGTACGACGGCGGACGCGACGAAGCTGGCGGTGTGGCTGGCAGAGAAGGTCGCGCACGCCGAGCGGCGGCCTGACCGGGTACGGGAGGAACTGCTCAAGCATCTGCGCGAGGAGCGGGTCGAGCCGCCGACGCCTGGACGGATCTCCCGGATCGTGGCCTCGGCCCTGCACAACGCGGAGGTCGTCTGGTCGGTGCGGATCGCCTCCCGGTTGAGTCCCGAGGCCACGTAGCGGATCTACGCGCTGGTTGGCCTCGACGAGGCGAGCCGCGCGGGAGCGGAGGTGGGCGGCGATGGCCAAGAGCCCGTCGGTGAGGCGCCTGCCGAGGACGACGACGAGGACTTCGACCTGCTGGCGTTCATCAAGTCCGCGCCAGGCAACGTGAGCCTGGAATCGATGATGACCGAGATCCGCAAGCTGACGGCGGTGCGCTCGATCGAGTTGCCGCCTGGGTTGTTCGCCGACGTGGTGCCCAAGGTGCTGGCCGCCTGATCTCCGACGTCCTGCCGGAAGCGCTTCACCAGCGTGTGGTCGATGGTCACGGCCTGGCTCCGCTCGACGGCTCGACGGGCACGCCCATGACCGGC
>NZ_JBEXUE010000530.1:0-6535 GCF_040614275.1 Streptosporangium sp. NPDC006013 | reverse complement strand
GCCCCCGCTGCCGGGAGAACTCCACGAACGGTCCGGGTGTGGCCATCACGGTCACACCGCCGGCCAGCGCGAGCGCCCCCACGAGGGGTGACACATGGGAGAACTCCTTTTCGTCGATGTCCGGCTGGGTTGCATGCCGGGGTAGGCGGCGAGGTGCTCGATGACCGGCTTGCCGGAGTCGACGAGCCGGTCGAGCAGGCCGAGCAACTGCTCGACGGCGGCGGGATGGAGGCCGGTGGTCGCGGCGCCGGTCGTCATGGCCGAATCGATGACCGGACGGCTCAGCGAAGCTCCTGGATGCGGACCAGGTTGCCCGCGGGATCGCGGAAGGCGCAGTCGCGGACGCCGTACGGCTGCTCGATCAGCTCCTGGACGACCTCGGCGTCGCCGGCCTGCAGCTTCTCGAAAGTGCCGTCGAGGTCGGGGGTGGCCAGCAGGATCCAGCCGTAGGTGCCCTTGGCCATCATCTCGGCGATGGTGCGGCGCTCGTCGTCGGTGATCCCGGGGTCGGCGGCCGGCGGCGCCAGGAGGATGGACGTGCCGGGCTGGCCGACGGGGCCGACCGTGATCCAGCGCATCTTGCCCTGTCCGACGTCGCTGCGGACCTCGAAGCCGAGGGCGTCGCGGTAGAAGGCCAGGGACGCGTCCGGGTCGTCATGCGGGAGGAAGCTCGTGTGAATGGTGATGTCCATGACAATCAGGCTAGCTGCGGCTTTGTGACCCGTGCTTCTCGATTCCTGATCGATCCGGCCACCTGTCTCGCCCGTCGCGCGCACCGCCTGGCGTCGCGTCGCCCAGGATCTCCTCAACCGTCCCCAGGTGATCACAGACCGGGACAGTGCCTCCTGCTCAGCCGCCGGCCGCCGGTTCGGCTCCGCGTTCTGCTCCCGGGCCGTAGCCTCCCGACCGGACAGCTCCTCCCACAACGATGCCCGGATAGCCGGGCGGGCGGGTTTGAAGGGGAAGGCGCCAGCGGGCCCAGATGGTTTTGCCCGGATGGTTGGGGAGGGGGGTGACGCCGGTGTCGTGGGCGAGGGCTCGGACGATGGTCAGGCCGCGGCCGTGGATGGCTTCGACGCCGAGGGCGAGGTGCCGGGGCCGTCCGGGACCCCGGTCGGTGACCTGGATCTGGAACTCGTCCGCGCCGGCCCACAGGGAGAGCCTGACCACGGGCTCGCCGTGGATGATCGCGTTGGCGAGCAGCTCGCCGACCACCAGGACGGCGTCGTCGACGAGGTGGTGGAGCGCCCAGGCGGCGAGGGTCTCGCGCACCATGGTGCGGGCCTTGCCGACGATCGGCAGGTCATGTGGCAGGTCCCAGCAGACGGTGCGCGGGTCGTCTGGCGTCCGCGAGTCGTCCAGGGCCGTTGGGGTGTCCGGGGTCTCGAGCATGGGCCCTCCTTGGGGCGGCGGTGTGCTGTGTTCGGCCTCGCGCATCAGGTCGTGTAGCTCGTCGGCGGTGCCGGCCTGGACGATCAGGGGTTCGGGGGTGGGCCAGATGGCGACGGCGTGGAAGCGCCGGGTGCCGGGGCCGTACCAGACGGTCCAGGCGGGCTCGATCTGGTTGAGCCGCTCGGCGCAGGCTCGCTCGGCCAGGTCCCAGGGCCGGGAGATGACCTGCGCGGTGGCCGTTCCGCGCCGGTGCCGCCCGCTCTGTCGGGCCTGGGGGTCGCGTCCGTTCATGCCGTCGCTCCCTGCCGGTACGGGGTGTGCTTACCGGAGGGGGTACGGGTGCCCAGTGGCCTTCCACGCCGGTACGGCACGGCGGCCGTGGTCACGGCCTGCTCCGGTCGCCGGTGCCGGCCGGGGGATGGTGTGGGGAGTTGCCCGGAGGGGAGCATCGGAACCTGCTCGGTGGAGAGCAACGGAGGGTGTTCGGGGGAGGTTGCCGGAACCTCCTTGGCAGGGGGCATCGGGGGGTGTTCGGGGAAGGCCGGGGCCTGTCTGGGGAAAGTCGCCGTGGCCTGGCCGGGGGAGGTGATCGGGGGTGGCGGGATGAGGGGGCGGTGGGTGGGGTGGGCCGCCGGGTGGCCGGAGAGGCTGAGGCGGCGGCGGGTGGTCGTTCGGGCGTGTACCTGAGTGGGAGTGGGCTGCTCCCAGTGATGGTGCGCGCGGTGCGGGAGGCTGGCGGCCTCGTGTGCGTATGGGGGATGGCCGCACCAGCGGCAGCCGAGGGGCATCGGCGGCCGGTTCGCGTGCCAACGTACCCGGATCGGCCTGGGGTTTCCTCTAGGGTTGTGCATCAGATCGGACCTCCGTAGTCCGGTCGAGGGGCTTGTCATGGCGTGCCGTGCCGTGGCAGGCCCCGCTTTGTTTGTGGGTTGGGGGCGATGCGCCGGGGTGTGTCCGCCTTGCGGGAGGTGACGTCGAGGGAGGTGACGTCCGCCCCCTCCGGAGGACTTACTCAGCGGTGACAGGTGTGTATCCGGCAAAGGCGTGAAGCGCAGCCGAGAGTGCGTTTCCCACTGAATCGACGAACATTTCCACTCCCCTTATCCAGACATATACGGTGATTTTTTCGACGGCTTTGGAGGGGTGCCTCCCGAGCGCAGGAGAGGGCCGCTCCGGCGGTGTTTCTGCTCTCCTGAACCTCTTCACAGGGTGCTCTCGAATGGCTACTTTAGGCACCGAAAGTCGAGGCACATCAATGTGACAGTTTGTGGAAAGCTGTGCCCCTTGTGCCGCGATGTGGAATCCCCCGCGGGACGGAGCCGAAATGTCCATGAACCCCAAATCCAACCCAAAAAACGAAAAATGGGTTCTCTTTGGCGCGGAACTCCGCAAGTACCGGAAAAAGGCAAAAATGACCCAGGACGACCTGGCCGAGGTGACTCAGTTCAGCAGGAGCTTGCTGAGCTTCACCGAGAGAGGCGAGCGCAATCCCAGTCGCAACCTGGCACAACGCTGCGATGATGCTCTGGGCGCGAACGGGGAACTCATCCAGTACTGGACGTACATCACCCACGCGGCGAGCCCTCGATGGTTCCGGGATTGGCTAGAGGTCGAACCGGCAGCGCATACGCTGCACACCTGGCAACCGCTCGTCGTTCCTGGCCTTCTTCAGACCGAGGAATACGCGCGAGCAGTGCTGCGCGGAAAACCCGGCGTAACGGATGATGAGGTAGAGAAGCTCGTGGCGGCTCGAATGGAGCGGCAAACCATCTTCGCTCGGGCTGCCCCACCGATGCTGCGTGTGGTGTTGGATGAGGGTGTTCTGTACCGTCCGATCGGCGGCAAGGAAGTCATGCGCGCTCAGATCGAACGCCTGCTCATTAGCTTCGCGTCGCCCAAGATCGTTATCCAGGTGCTTCCGCTGGCTCTTGGGGTAACCACGGGGGTTCTTGGTGGTTTCGTCATTGCGCAGATTCAAGGAAGCGTGGATATTGTGTATCTCGAATCTGCACTAAACGGTCAAGTTACCAATCGGCCACAGGATGTCGAAGCCATCCAGGCTACGTACGACACCATCCGAGCTGAGGCACACTCTCAGCATGTCTCGATCGATTTGATCAGAGAGGCAGAAAAAACGTGGATCTGAGTGAAGAGCTGAGGACCGCGGTCTGGCGCAAGGCCACCAAGAGCGGGCCCAATGGTGGGGACTGCCTGGAGGTTGCCCCGTTGTCGGGTGGTCGGGTGGGTTTGCGGGACACCGAGGCTCCCGAGCGGGCGCCGTTCGTGGTGAGCGCGAGTGTCTGGGATGCCTTCGTAGACGGCGCCAAGAAGGGCGAGTTCGACTTCTGACTCCACTCCCGGAAACAAGGAAGCCCTCGACCAAGTGGCCGAGGGCTTCTGCCGTCGTACGGGCTATGCCACGGTGTATTCGACGTCGCCGAAGTCGGCCACCACGCGCAGCCGCCCGCCGAGAGCCTCGACATAGGAGCGCAGGGTCGCCACCTCGACGCGGTCGACCTCTCCGTGTTCGATGGCCGAGACCCTTGGGCCGGAGACCCCCATGGTGGTGGCCACGTCGCGCTGGGTCAGATCCTGCTCACGCCTGATCTCCGCGAGCTTGTACGCCCTGACCTCCGCGGCGAGCTGCTCCATCGCGGCGGACTTCTCGGCATCCGATTGCACGGGCAGTCCCGCAGCCTGGCGCCGCTCCCGCGCCCGCTGCTTCACCTCGTCCCAGTTGACCGCGCTCATTCGTACTCCCGGCCAGCTGGCTCCGCCATGTGCTCGGCGTACCGCTTCTCCGCCATCTTCACATGCCAGCTAACATGCTAGTTAACACGTGGGCTGAGGCTAGGAGCAGAGACGCGCGATACCGGCGGGTTCAGCAGGGCTCCCTGTTCTCGCCTTCGTGAAGGAGCGCACCCATGGAAGTACCGCCGACTCACCAAATGAGTCAACGTCTTATCGTGGCTGTCGGTGCACCATCTCGGTGATCCAGATGGGCGCGAACGGAGACGTGCAGCCCGGGGAAGTCGGGTAGTCCTTGAGCACCTCCAGGCGCTCACCGATGTCGATCGCACGGGCGCGGTGCTCGGCGTGCTCGATCCCGATCTGAGCCAGGCAGTGGTTCATCGCCCACTGCAGGCGATCCGGGGCGTCTTTCATCTCCGCCTCGATGACATCGAGCATTCCTGCGAGGTCGAGACCATCAGGCTTCTTCGCCACGCGTTCGGTGGTCAGCGCCCAGCCGGCACTCGCGACCACCGGATCCGGATCGGCTGACCAGGCCAGGCGCAACTCTTCGGAGTACGGGCTCTTCTTCACCACGTAGTTCACGAGCCAGTCGTGCACCTTGGGGGTGCGCGCCTCGCGCAACATGACGTCCAACTCGTCACGCTCGAACGCCTTCGGGCGGCAGATCAGGATCGCCAGCAGTCTCGCCGCGGTGTCATCCGTCTCCCAGAGCCGGCACGCGAGTTCCTGCTGCGTCTTCAGCCGCTTCGCGAGCGAGCGCAGCTTGCCGAGGTTCACACCGTGATCGTCACCGTGTTTCTCGTTCACCTCGCGTATTTTCGGGTCCTCAAGCTCGGCCAGCTCGGCCATCACCTCGGCCACCATCGTCTCGGCCACCTCAGCCTTCTGTCCATCATGTGCGAAATTCAGCCTACGGCGGAAGCCGGCCCCCTGTCGTACCGGAATCGAGGGCGCGAAGTCCTCCATCGACTTCGCGGGCTTCCACTTCTCGGGCGGAAGGTAGTCGTCCCGGATGACCGCTCCCTGCTCGAGAAGGAATCGCCGCGTCGGCTTACCCCGGCACCTGTCTAGCCTGGCAGCTCGATGAAGGCGTACCAGGCCATGATCACTGTCCACCCGATGGAGATGGCGAGGGAGACGAAGAGTGAGCGGTCGGCCGCCGTCTCCGCCTCGTTCTCGATCCACGCTGTCGCGGGGTTCTTCGGCAGGTAACGCACCTTCCCCGTCAGCGGCCCGGCCGGTTGCCGAGCCAGAAGTACCGGTCAGTCGTGTTCGCGGGCGAACCAGGCGACGGTCCGGCGCAGCCCCTCCTCAAGGCCGACGGTGGGTCGCCAGCCGAGGATCTCGGCGGCGGGGGCCGGGTCGGCGATCCTGGCGCTGTCCAGTGGTCTGTCGGTGAGCGCGCCGTAGCGGGGGCCGACCTGGCCGCCGACGATCCGGGAGAGCAGGTCCACGGTGTCGCGGATCGAGGTGCCCGTCCCCGTACCGATGTCGAAGGCCCGGCCCGCCGCGTCCGAGGTCTCGCCCGCCGCGAGGAAGGCGTCGACCACGTCGTCCACGTACACCCAGTCGAGTTCGCGGGTACCGCTGCCCAGTTCGGGCTCCTGGCCGCGCAGCAGGGACAGCGCCACGTAGGGGACCAGCTTGCGGGTGTCCTGGCGGCCCGGCCCGTAGACCATGCCGATCCGCAGGTTGCTGACCTGTACGCCCCACAGGTGGTGGAACATTCGCGCGTAGCCGTCGGCGGCCCACTTGGAGACCGCGTACGGCGAGGACGGCGCCCTGTCGCCCTCCTCCGGCCTGGGCTCCTCCAGCGAGCCCGCCAGCACCACCCGGGTCCCCGGGGCGCCGGCGACCGCCGTGAGCAGGTTGACCACACCGGTGAGGTTGCTGTGCAGCATCGGCAGCACGAGCCGGGGATCCCTGGCCCCGGCTACCTCGCTGGCCAGGTGGAACACCACGGTCGGCTGGACGGAGTCGAGGAGTCCGTTGACCGCGTCCACGTCGGCGACATCGGCGATGTGCCAGGTCTCGCCGTCCGTGCTCTCCCTGACCCGGCGGCCGACCGCGTGCACCCGTGCGCCGAGCGCGCCCAGGCGTCGCACCAGGTGGGCCCCGATGAAGCCGCCCGCCCCCGTCACCAGCACCCGTCTCCCACGCCAGTGATCCTCTGCTCCGTGCACGGGGGCATGTGCCGGTACCGGGCTGCACATGTGAGTTCTCCCTGTTCGGGCGAGCTGTTCGGGCGAGGTTCTCGGGGGAAAGGCCGGATAATTCATCAGATATCTCCAGGGTGGAGGCCTCTGCCTTCGGGCGGGGGAGGAAACGCGGCACGGTGCCGCGTTTCCGGGTGGGCGGCCCGGGATCGTACGTTCCGTATGTCGGCCTT
>NZ_JBEXUE010000529.1:0-6552 GCF_040614275.1 Streptosporangium sp. NPDC006013 | reverse complement strand
GGCGGTGAGCGCGGCGATGAGGAAGGTGTCGCGCTGCTCCCGCCTCGCCCCGGGGCCGAAACCGGTGATGAGCAGGTAGATCAGGAAGACGCCGGGAGTGAGCTTGACAGCGGTGGCCAGGCCGATCAGCATGCCGCGCGGCCACACCGGTCGCCTGGCCACGCAGTCGGCCAGGCAGAGCGCGACGAGCAGGATGTCCACCTGGCCGAAGCGGACCTGGTCCCTGATCGGCATCAGGTAGGTGCACGCGATCATCAGGACGGCGAACAGCAGCGGCGCCCACAGCCGGTCCATCCCGCGCAGTCTCTCCAGACCACCCGCCCAGCCCGTTCCACGAGGCCGGGTACGCGCATCCGCCCGTGCCAGGTCTCCGGCGGGCGTACCGGGAACGACCACCGGCGAGGCCGGCACCGCGCCCCGGGTGCCCGTCCCGGTGAGCAGGGCGCGGAAGGAGAGCCCGACGGTGACCGCCAGGGTCAGGAAGATCAGTGCCGTCCACGCCCACTGCGCCGCCGGCCACGACATCGCCGCCAGCGGGGTGGCCAGCAGGGCGGCCACCGGCGGGTAGGTGAACGGCAGCAACTGCGGCGCCGGGGTGACGAACCCGTAGACGGACCGGCCCTCCAGCACCGCCTCCCCGCCGGTACGGTACACATCCAGGTCGACCAGGCGCTGGTCGTCCACGTTGCCCAGCCAGTAGAGCACCAGCGGGGCCACCGCCGCGGCGACCAGCAGCAGCGCGGGCAGCCAAGGTAGCCACCTCAACCACGTCAGCCACGTCCACGTGCGCCGTCCGGCCGTGGTCACCTCGCCAGTCCTCACGACCAGGCAGGCTACCGTGGGGCCGGGGAAACGGCCGCCCGACGGATACGGACAGGGGAACGGATGGCTTCGACACCGCGCGGTCGCGGGCTCGCGCGCCCGGCCGCCACCGGGACGCCCGGCGCCGCGACACGGCCGGGGCGGCCCGCGCGGCCGACGCGCCCCCTGCCCACCGGGACTCCGCCCGCCGAGGTCGTCATCCGGTACGGAACACGCGGGTCACACGGCTCGAAAAAGAATCGGCCAACGGGGTTCTCCAGGACCGTGCTGATCACCATGTCCCTGCTGCTGGCCGGGGTCTGCGGGCTCCTGGGAGCCCTTGGTGCCGGTACGGCGAACGCTTCGGTGCCGAGGGCGCTTCCCGAGCGGGTCGTGGTCATCGGGGTGCCGGGGCTGGAGTGGAGTGACCTGGACCCGGAGCGGACCCCGAACCTGTGGAGGCTCGCGGGCGAGGGCGGGTCCGCCTCCATGTCCACCCGGGCGGTTCCGCCGCCGGACCGGGGGATCACCTGCCCGGTGGCGGGCTGGCTGACGGTCTCCGCGGGCCAGCGGGCGGGTGCCCCGGGCGCGGGCTGCGCGCTGCCGCGCACGCCGGAGGCGACCTCCGACGGCGGGGCGAGCGTGCCCGGCTGGGACGAGCTGTCCGCTTTCAACGCCACCACCTCCTACCGGCCGGTGCTCGGGCAGCTGGGCCGGCTCGCGGCCGGAGCGGGCCTGAAGGTGGCCGCCGTCGGGCCGGGGGCCGCGCTCGCCGCCGCCGACGCATCAGGAAAAATCGCGAAATACGCGGCGAACATCGAGGAACTCGGCGAGCTGTCCCCGTACGGGCTGATCGTGGTGGAGGCCGACGACCTGGCCAGGGCCTGGATCGGCGGCGGCCTCACCCCGGACGGCGTCCCGGTCTCGATGACCGCTCAGACCAGGCGGGAGGCCGTGGCCAGAGCCGACCGCGTGGTGGGCGCGGTCCTCGACCGCCTGCCCCCGCCACGCGCGGCCGCCACCGCTCCGGCAACGCCCCCCACGCCGACCTCCGAAACCACCCGGGCCCCAGGAACCGCGCAGACTCCGGAAGCCGGAAAGACACCCGGGAGCGGGACCACGGTCCTGCTCGGCGGCCTGGCCGACACCTCGATCGCGCCGCACCTGCACGTGGCGATCGCCCGGGGCCCGTCTCCCGGCGGTGAGCCGTACCCGCGCGGCTACCTCACCGCCACCTCCACCCGCCAGGACGGCCTGGTCGCCAACACCGACCTGACCGCCACCGCGATCGACCTGCTGGGCCTGCGGGCCCCGAACGGGGTCGTCGGCCGCGCCTGGCAGGGCCAGGAGCCGAGCGGGGAGCCGGTCGCGGCGACCGTGCGGAAGCTGGCGGACGACGACCTGGCGAGCCAGGTGCTGCGCGAGGTGCGAGGACCGTTCTTCACGGTGTTCGTGGCGGTGCAGATCCTGTTCTACCTGCTGGCCGCCGTCGCGATCCGGCGGGGCTGGGGCGGCTCCCGAGCCCTGACCGCCGTCCAGGTCGTCGCCGTGGTCAGCGGGGCGATCGCGGTCTCCACCTTCCTGGCGCAACTCGTCCCCTGGTGGAGCCTGCCCGCCCCGATGGCCGCGGTGATCGTGACGATCCTCGGATTCGCCTGCGTGATCACGGGGGTGGCGTTCGCCGGGCCGTGGCGGACGCACCCGCTGGGCCCGCTGACCGTGGTCGCCGCCATCACCTCGATGGCGCTGCTGGCCGACGTGATGACCGGCTCGGTGCTCCAGGTGAACGCGGTCACCGGCTACGAGCCGGTGACCGGCGGGCGCTTCTACGGTTTCAGCAACATCGCCTTCGCCGTCTACTCCGCCGGTACGATCCTGGCCCTGGCCGGGACGGCCCAGTGGCTGATCTCACGCGGCCGGCGCGGGCTCGCGCTCGCGGTGTGCGTGACGTACGGGGGGCTGGCGGTGTTCGCCGACGGCTGGCCCGCGTGGGGCGCCGACTTCGGCGGGGTCCCGGCGTTCCTGGTGGGGGTCGCCATCCTCGTGATCCTGCTGGCCGGTGGGCGGGTCTCACCGGTCAAGCTGGGCCTGGCCGGTCTGGCGGGTGTCCTGCTGATCGGCACCATCGCGGTCGCCGACTGGCGCAGGCCCGCCGACCAGCGCACCCACCTGGGCGCCTTCGTCCAGCAGGTGCTGGACGGGGAGGCATGGACCGTGGTCGGCCGCAAGTTCGGCGCGATGATCGGGGTCACGGTCGGCAACTGGTCACTGTCCCTGCTCACGCTGGTCGCGCTGGCGTTCCTGTTCCTGGTGCTCGACCGCCCCTCGCGATGGGGGGCCTCGGCCCTGGGCCGGGCCTACGCGCTCTCGCCCGCGCTGCGCGCCGGGCTGATCGGCGCGCTGGCCTGCGCGCTGATCGGCTTCCTGATGAACGACTCGGGCATCGCGATCCCGGCGATGGCGCTCACGGTCGCGGTTCCACTGACGCTCGCCGCCTCCGTGCGCGCCCTGGCGCTCTCGCCGCCCAGCACACCAGGGCGATCGTCAGTGCCAGCAGCGTCCACGGCACCACCCGCTCCCTGAGCAGGGTCTTCATCCAGAGCAGGTCCTCGGGGCGCAGCGCCTCCCTGGCCGGCAGGTAGCCCAGCGACAGCGCGACGACCCTGGCGACCATGAAGCCCTCCAGCACGGGCCAGGACGCCATGGCCAGCAGCGCGAAGGCCAGCCCGTCGTACCAGGGCAGCGCGTACGGCGCGGCGAACAGCCAGGCGACCACCATCACCGCGGCGACCGCGGGCGCGGTGTCGCCGGGCGCGGTCTCCGCGGGCAGTGCCCGCAGCAGCAGCCAGGCCAGGCAGACCATCAGCAGCAGGGAGCCGATCTGGATCCAGGCCGAGTACGCGCCCGGCCCGAAGAGCGACTGGAGCCCCACCTTGACGAGCTGCCAGGGCGTGGCGAGGGAGACCTTCCTGCTGGCGGCGCTCACCTGGTCGAGCACGTGCGGCCCGGCGACGGCGTAGATCGCCACCACGGTGGCCGTCGCGGTCCCCGCCACCACGGCGAGCCTGCCCGGCGAGCGGCGCAGCTCCCACGCCGGGCCGAGGGCGACGAGCCCGGCGTTGAGCTTGACCCCGATGCCCACCCCGAGCAGCAGCCCGGAGGCGGCCCCGCGAACCGTGAGCGCGGCGACCATGCAGGCGATGGCGAGGGTGTCGATGTGCATCCCCGCGCCCAGGTGGTAGATCATCAGCGGGTTGGCCGCCCAGAGCAGTGCCGCCCGCCCGCGCAGTTCCTCGTCCCCCCTGGCGAAACGGTGCAGTAGCAGCGCGGTACCGATGAACGCCGCGGCGTTGACCGCGGCCATCACGAAGACCGTCAGCCGGACCGAGTCGCCGCCCACGAGGCTCGCCAGCGCCTGTACCGCAGTGGCGACCGGGCCGTAGACGCTGGTCACCCCGGCCCACTCCTCCACCGCGCCGGTGACCGGATCGTGGGGCAGCAGGGCGGGGGTGACCGCGTAGGGGTCCTGGCCGAGCGTGACCAGCCGGCCGTACGCGGCGTAGTTGAGATGGTCGGCCGAGCCCGAGGGCGGCAGGAAGGCGAGCAGCCCCGCGGCGGCGCAGCCCGCCATGAGCAGCCAGCGCGCCTCCGGCCTCCACCGGGACCTGAGCGCGGCGGCGAGCCCGAGCCCGCCCAGGAGGATCGCGGCGGCGCCCATGGCGATGACCAGATGGGCGCTCACCGGAACGTCCAGCGAGTACGGCGGCTGCCAGGACGGCCCGGGCAGCCTCGGGACCATGGCGGAGGGCCCCAGCAGCCCGATCAGGACCGTGACCGCCACCGAGAGCCCCATGGCCCCGAACGCGGCGATGTCGAGCCTCCGCGGCATGCCGCCGAAGGGGCTCCGCCTCTTGTCGCCGACCGACGCCTCCAAGCTCACCCGCAGATTCCAGCACATCCCACAGGTGCCCGGTGCGGCAGCGGCGGACCGGACGGCACCGCGAGGAGCGGCGGGCGACCTGTTCTCCCGGTGGCCCCGGCCGTCCCCGCATCCCGCGTGTGACCTCGGCCGACCCACGACGACTACCCGCACCGCCGACTCTCGCATGACCTCTGACCTGCAAAGACATCACAGATATGGAGGCCGCGGGTCCTCGCCGGACCCGCGAGGAGTCGCTCGGCCGGGTGAATGCCGCCAGGCTCAGCGGCGGACCAGGAGGGCGCGGGCGACGTCGCGGAACTGCCTGGCCCGATGGAGCTGGGCCCGCCAGTCGGTGCCGGTGGCCCGGTGGGCCATCTCCACCTGGACCTCGCGTACCCGAAAGCCCTTTCTGAGCAGATCGATCGTGAGACCGGTCTCCACGCCGAAGCCGTGGGCCAGTGGCCGGGCGGCTTCGAAGGCCGCCCGGGTCAGGCAGCGCTGGCCGTTGAGCGGCTGGACGGGCGTCCAGCCGGTGGCACGCTCGACGCCCTCACGGGCGAGCTTCACGACGAACCCGTGGCCGCCGAGCTTCACCCGGGTGGCGAAGACGGCGATCGTCATGTCGACCTCGCCCGCCGCGACCGGCTCGATCAGCGGCGCGGCGGTACTGGCGGTCTCCCCCAGGTCGGCGTCGAGGAACAGCAGGTGCCGGGGCTCCTCGTCGTCGAGCAGGCGGACGGCCTCGGCACCGCTCTCCATCGCGGCGGCCTTGCCCCGGTTGTGGCTGTGCCGCACGACGTGGGCCCCGGCCGCCTTGGCCACCCGCCCCGTCTGGTCGGTCGAGCCGTCGTCGACGACCATGACGAGATCGACGCCGGGGAGCGCCAGGGCCGCGGCCACGGTCGCCCCGATCCGATCATCCTCGTTCTTGGCGGGAATGATCGCCGCCGTACCGGTCATCGAACACCTCCAGCGTGGAAACCCCGGGCTTCGGCCGTGGGGAGCGGGTCATCCCTGGGATTCGGAGGTCATCAGCTTCTCCGGCAGGGTCTCGTGCACGACGAAGACCGAGTCTAGGCCCGTGACCTGAAGGATCTTGCGTACGGCGGGCCTGGGCGCCGCCACCTCCAGTGTGCCGCCGCGCTCGCGCAACCGCTTGAGCGCGGAGAGCAGCACGTTCATGCCGGTGGAGTCACAGAACTCCACGGCGGACATGTCGAGGACCACGAGCATGGTCTGGCTCTGCCCGAGCAGCCGGGTGAACTCGGCCTGCAGGCGAGGTGCGGTGTATAGGTCGATTTCGCCAACGATGGTCACGACGGTGTGCCCGGCATGAGATCGAGTTGAGACTTTTAGCTCCACAGCGGGCACACTAGCGGCGCGAGAGCCACCGGTCACGCTCTCTTGAACAACCCGAGTCGTCCGCCCTTTGTCCCCCGTTTCGGCCTCATGGAAACCCGGAGTGCGCGAAGCTTGACACTGCGCAACACCGGCTTGGCCGGAAAAGGGAGAAGACCCGACACTCCCGATCATCGCTGCGCTACGGCAGCGACAGCCGTTGAGTTATAGGAAACGGGCTCGAACGCATCCGTCAACGGCCCCGGCCTGAAGGCTGGAGCTTGAGGTGCCGCACCGCGCACCGCCGGCTCCACGTTGACCAGCCCCAGCCATCACGATGTGGAGGTGCAACCAGATGGCTACGTTGAACACACGCCGGCAGACCGACTCCGGGGTGCTTCCTCAGCCCCGGACCCTCGAATCCACGTCGGCAGACACCCCGCAGGGTCGGGACGAAACGGGACATGGACGCCGCAAGGCAACGGGTGTTC
>NZ_JBEXUE010000528.1:0-6563 GCF_040614275.1 Streptosporangium sp. NPDC006013 | reverse complement strand
GGCGCCTGCATGATCCCCCAAGGGCTCGGCATGCTGAAGGAGATGTTCCCGCCCCGGGAACTGCAGGCAGCCTTCGGTGCGATGGGCCCGTTCATAGGGTCTGCGTAGTTTCGGCCGTGAATCCAACGAAGTAGGGCCTGACCTGCACTTACAGGAAGATGATTCAGTCTGGACCGCCGGGCCTGCTGCGAAGAAACCACAGGTCAGAGGCAGCTTCGTTGGATTTTCCGCGATTGCTACCGGGACCCCAGGAACGGGGCGGGGGCGAAGCCCGGCAGGATGACGGTCTTGCCGCCGCGCAGCCACAGCGGCAGCACGAACACGCCGCTGGCATGGATGAGGCTGGCGGCGTGCAGCATCACATCGTCCCCGGTGACCGGAAGAAGGTTGAGGAGCACTTTGCGGCAGATCCCCGCGTAGGACGCCTGGGTGTGCTGGGCAGCCTTGAGGGTGCCGGCGGTGCCCGAGGTGAACAGGGTCAGGATGACGTCGTCGGGCTCGACCGCGACGTCGGGCAGGGTCACCGATGCCTTTCCGGCGCGCTCCATCAGGGTGGGCTTGTCGGCCAGGGCGGTCTCCAGGCCGACGAAGGCGACTTCGGGGAGGGCTGCGGCCAGCTCGCGGGCGCGGTCGGTGAGGTCGGAGCCGAACACCACGACCTCGCAGCGGGTCTCGCGCAGCATCGCGGTGTGCTCGGCGGTCGACAGTCGCGCGTTGAGCGGGACCCGGTTGATGCCGGCCTTCACGCAGGCGAAGTCGACCGGGACGCTCAGCAGGCTGTTGTTCACCAGCAGACCGGCGCGGCGCCGGTGCCCGCCGCCTACCTCGGCCAATGCGTGGGCCAGGCGGTTGCTCAGCTCGTCGACTTCGGCGAAGGTCAGCTCGTTCTCGCCGAACACGACCGCCGTGCGCTCGGCGTGCGCTCGGCGTGCTGCCGTGTGCCGCGGGCGATGAGTTCTCGGGTGGTGGGGCTCATGGGGTGGTCTCCTCTCGGGTGAAAACTCCGTGCCTGCCGGCGCCCGCGGCGAAGCGGGCGGCGCCGGCCACGCCTTCGGCCTCGACGATGGGGACGCCCGCCGCGCCCTCGGCGCGCAGTGCCTCGGCCAGGGGCAGGTCCAGGGCGGCGTAAGTGGAGGCCCGGTCGGCCAGGACGCAGCCGAACGGGAACGCCGCGATCTGCTTGGCCAGCTCACGGGCCGCCTCGACCGCACTGCCCGGCTCGACGACTCGGTTGGCCAGGCCGATCGCCAGGGCCTCGTCGGCCTTCACCGGCCGTCCGGTGAGGATCAGGTCCAGGGCACGGCCCAGCCCGACGATCCGCGGCAGCCGGACCGTGCCGCCGTCGATGAGCGGTACGCCCCAGCGTCGGCAGAACACCCCCAGCACCGCGTCGGACTCCACCACCCGCAGGTCGGCCAACAGTGCCAGCTCCAGCCCGCCCGCCACCGCGTGCCCGCCGATCGCGGCGATCAGCGGCTTGCTCAGCGCCATCCGGGTCGGCCCCATCGGGCCGCCGCCGCCCCCTTCGGGGTCGAGCTCGTTGCGCCGCTCGGGGTCGCCGACAGCGGTCAGGTCGGCGCCCGCGCAGAACGTCCCGCCGCTGCCCGCCAGGATCGCGACCCGCTGGTCCGGGTCGGCCTCGAACTCCTCGAACGCCGCCCGCAGCTCTGCGGCCATGGCCCCGTCGACGGCGTTGCGCCGGTCCGGCCGGTCCATCCAGATCGTGGTGATCGAGCCCTCGATCTCGACCCTCGCGTCGCCCATCTCTACCTCCGGCACGTCACGGCCTTCGCGGCCCTACAGTGGGGAACGGACCCAAGTTATAACGCGCTTTGGAAAATCCTGTTTAGGAGCTGTTGCAAATGACGGAGCTGACGGCTCGCAAGCTGCTGCTCGACCTGGCCACTGCCCGGCCCACCACCCGGTTCTCCATCGCCGCGCTGTGCCGAGCGGGCGAGATCGTCGGGCTCAGCGCCCCCAGCATCCGGATGGCCGCCACCCGCCTGCACGACGAAGGCGTCCTGGAGCGCGACGGCCGCGGCAGCTACACCCTCCACCCCGGCGCCCTGCCCATCTACCCCCACGTGCGGGACTGGTCCACCCGCCACACCACCCGCATCTCCTGGACCGGCGCCTGGGCCGCCGTCGACAACTCCACCACCGCCCGCACCGACCGCGCGGTCCTGCGCCACCACCATCGCACCCTCGACCTCCTCGGCTTCCGGCCCTGGCGAGGTGCCCTGCACGTCCGCCCCGACAACCTCACCGGCGGCATCGACGCCCTACGCGCCACCCTTCGCAACACCGGCATGGCCCCTGGCGCCGCGGTCTTCGGCATCCACCACCTCGACCCCGCCGACGACGCCGAACTCCGCGGTCTATGGGATGCCGAAGCCCTAGTCGGCCGGCTGGAACGGACCGCCGCCGCTCTGACCGACAGCCACGACCGCCTACCGGCCCTCGCTCCTGAGGAGTTTGCCCACGAATCCCTTCTCCTCGGCAGCCAGGCCATCGCCACGATCCTCCACGACCCGCTGCTGCCCGACGACCTGTGCGACCCGCGCCCCCGGCGCCGCCTCGTCGAACTCACCCGGGCCTACCAGGACACCGCCCAGAGGATCTGGGGACGCCTCCTTGAGCTCGACGACCCCCAGCCAACCGCCGAAGCCATCACCGACGACAAAGCCGCCTGTGGGACATCGACACCGGCCACGACCTCATGATCATCGAACTTCGGGCCGTCGCCGACGCGCTCCTTGCCACCGCAGCCACCTGAGCCGCCAGGGCTCACTAGTGCACCATCCTCTTGTCGACAGTAAGGCATGAACCGGAACGTAGGCCCCGCTACCAGGGCGAACCCGGCCCGTCACCGAACCGGAACCAAGATCGCAGCCTTACCACTGATTCCTGCACCAATCCTCCTCGCAGGCCAAGTACGCCGGAAGGGGGCCGCGCGGGCGCGGATGTACTGGATAAGGGGTTGTTATCTGCTACGTCGCGGTGGCCGTCATCCCGGAGGCCTGCCGCCCGCCACCTCGGCAGGTTGCGTGAGGTGCGCACGTTATCCGATGCCTCGGCGGGCCGAAAGCGGCCTTGCATGAGAGGCCGGATTCCCGCATCAGGTGCGGTCACGTCCAGCGAAGTGGTGTATGAGTTGATCTCCGCGTGATCCTGTTTCTGCAGGTTAAGCGGTAAGTGTCTGCGGAATGGGTTTCTGCTGCGGTGTGTCGCCCGCGATGACCCGCATTCGAGCTTTCGCCAGGACATCCAGTCCCATGTAGCGACGGGCCTCGGTCCACTCGTCGGTCTGCTCGGCCAAAACCGCACCGACAAGACGGACGATCGAGCCGCGGGCGGGGAAGATCCCGACCACGTCGGTGCGGCGGCGGATCTCCTTGTTCAACCGTTCCTGCGGGTTGTTCGACCAGATCTGCTTCCAGATCTCCCGGGGGAAGGCGGCGAAGGCCAGCAGTTCTTCCCGGGCGGCGTCCAGATGCTCGCACGCGGCCGGATACTTGGCCTCCAGCGCCTCGATCACCCAGGCGTGCTGGGTGCGCACCTGCTCGGCGGCGGGCTGGTCGAAGATGGTGCGCACCAGGGTCGCCACCCATGGCTGCGCCGATTTCGGGACGGTGGTGAGCAGGTTGCGCAGGTAGTGAGTGCGACAGCGCTGCCAGCAGGCCCCCGGCAACGTCGCGCCGATCGCTCCGACCAGACCGGTGTGGGCGTCGGAGATGACCAGCTGCACCCCGCTCAGCCCGCGGGCGACCAGGCCGCGCAGGAACGCCAGCCAGCCGGCGCCGTCCTCGGCCGAGGTGACCTCCAACCCCAAGATCTCCCGGTTGCCGTTGGCGTTGACGGCGGTGGCCACCAGCACGTGCACGTTGATGATTCGCCCGCCCTCGCGGACCTTCTGCGTCAGCGCGTCCAGCCACACGAACGCGTACGGCCCGGTGTCCAGGGCGCGGGTGCGGAAGGCCTCCACCTGGGTGTCGAGTACCTTGGCCATCTCGCTGACCTGGCTTTTGGAGATGTGTTTGATGCCGAGTTGTTCGACCAGCTTGTCCACCCGCCGGGTGGAGACCCCGAGCAGGTAGCTGGTGGCCACCACGCTGATCAGGGCTTGCTCGGCCCGGCGCCTGCGTTCCAGTAGCCAGTGGGGGAAGTAGGAGCCTGAGCGTAGTTTCGGGATGGCGAGCTCGACGGTGTGGCTGTTGCCTTTTCGGTACGGCCTGATTCGAGGCCGCTTGGATGGTCGAGCAGCCGGTGCCGAGTGGATTGGCGCATGGTCAGCCTGCTGGTCGGAGCCGGTAGCGGTGGGGCCGGGACGTTGGTGAGTCCACGGGGTGTCGCCGCCGTTCAGGTGGTGAGTGCGGCTGAGCGTCGGGCCGGGTCCAGGCGGCAGAGCTTGCCGAGGTTGAGCACCATGGCGGCGAAGGTGAGCTCGGCTTGGCAGGCGGCCAGGCCCCGGCGAGCGAAGCGCCGCAGAGCGGTGCGGTCCTTGAGGTGACCGTTGACGGGCTCGACGGTGGCGCCTCGTCGTTTATAGAGGGCTGCGCCTTCCTCGGTAGCCAGGCGGTGGACCATGACGGTGGCCGGGTCGGCGTCCTCGGGTAGCGAGTCACAGTGCTGGCCAGGCTGGGGCAGGGCTCCACTCTTGCCGGGGGCGATGAGCCGATCAGGGCCCGGAGCGGTGAGGTTGTCCTGGGTCCAATAGCCAGCATCGAACAGCAGGGTGCCGATCCAGTCAGCCAGACAAGGACAGCCCGTGTCTCCGCAGCCGCGAAGGTGATCGCGGCTGCCGCGCACCGCTGAGACCGCGATGCAGCATCCGCCCATTTCCGGGCATTGCCGACGACATCGTTCCTGGTGAACCAGCAGTGCCGCGGTGACCGCTGCTTGACTCATCGGTCGCAGTTGCCGCCGGTCGTTGGCGTCCTGAACCACCTCGGGGCTGAGGATCAGTCCGTCGTCGCTCACCGCAAGCTGGGCGTTATAGCCCTGAATGGCGCCGCCGTTGCGGTCGTGCATCAGACGGCTGTCGGGATCGGTGACGTTGCGCCGTGCAACCGGACGCTCGTCCTTGGTCGTGATGCCACGTGGCCCGTGCCTGCCGCCACCCGGCACCGGTGAGAGATCGGCCTGCCCGCACTCGGGAGGCGGTGAAGCCCGCCCCGCTCGAGCGGCCACGAGTTCCTGTTCTGCGCGAGCAACCCACCGCTTGGCGCGGGCCACCTCCCGGCCCCGATTCTCATCGAAGCTGAACGGTCCGAGATGCGGCTTGAGTCCCTCACCGGCCTCGAACCGCCGGATCCGCTCGCGCATTACCGCGATCTGTTCCCGTTTGGCCGCGACCTCCTCGGCCAGCCGGCCTTGGGCGGCCTGCAGTCGAGCTTCGGCGATCGCCACGGGATCGGCTCCGGCCGGACGAGACCCCACATCACTTCGGCCGGCTCGGGTCGCCTCGATGAACGCGCGTTCCTTGGCAGCTGCGGACTCGGCGTCCAGACCTCGCTCGGCCTCCTCTGCGATCACCTCGGCCAGTGCCCGCTTGAGCCGTTCTTCCCGGTCGCGCCGTCCCCGCAGCCGCTGTGGTGTCTCATCACCGCGCTCGCCCGGCCCTAACGCGGCGTCTTCGTCCGCGTCCTCTGTCGCAGCCCGCGCGAGGATCTCATCGACTTGCTGCTGCAGCCATTGTCTGCGGCACGTGGCTTTCTTCGATGCGTCCGCGGCGATCTTCGTGCCGTCCACGGCGATGATGCCCAGCCGCCCCAAGCCGGCCTTCGCGCAGATCAGCAGCACCTGGGTGAACAGATCCCTCACTGAGTCCTGGTGCCGCTGCCGGAACCGAGCGATCACCGTGTGATCGGGCACCATCAGCCCGCAGATCACCCGCATCGCGACATCCGTCCGGCACAGCCGCTCGATCTGCCGCGACGACCGTACTCCAGCCGAGTACGCGTAGATCAGCAGCGACAGCAGCATCCGAGGATCGTAAGCGCGGCGACCGGGCCCGGCTTGCGCATACCGAGCCTCCAACGCCGTGACGTCCAGATGCTCGACTACCTCGAGCAGCACCCACACCACGTGATCGTCGGGAAGCCACTCGCGCATATCCACCGGCAGCAGAAACTGCTGATCCCGATCAATCCGTCGGAAACCCCTCGCCACCCGCCCATCCAACGATCATCCAGGCCACCGACTCCGCCGCTTCGGAAGATCGTGTTCAAAAAGCAACAGCCACGGTGCCGGCTCGGGTGTCCCAGTCGCGGCTTCGGTAGCCGTTGCGCCGGTTGGTGCGCTCGTCGCTGCGGGTGCCGTACTCGGCGCCGCACAGGCTGTCGGCCTCGGCCGACATCAACGTCTCGGCCATGGTCTTCACCATGGATCGCAACAGATCCGGGTCTTGGTGCTCGATCTGCTCCGCCAGCCAGGTCGCGGGGTCCACACTGTTGTTCACGGCCATCGCTTTCTTCTCCTTCGATCTTGTACTTCGCACTCGAAGGATCACGCGATGGCCGTCCTCATTTCACGGCGCCACGCCCACTAGCTGGGGAAACTCG
>NZ_JBEXUE010000527.1:0-6575 GCF_040614275.1 Streptosporangium sp. NPDC006013 | reverse complement strand
GCCTGCATCAACCGCGCCCGGCCCGCCACCAGCACACACGCGTCCTGGAGGGACAGCACCCCGGCCACGTGCGCCGCCGTGATCTCCCCGATCGAGTGGCCCGCCAGCACATCCGGCCGAACCCCCCACGAGGACACCAGCCGGAACAGCGCCGTCTCCACCGCGAACAGCGCCGGCTGCGCCCATCCCGTCTGATCCAGCAAGCCCGCCTCGGGCGTACCCGGCTCAGCGAACAGGACCTCGCGCACCGACCCATCGAGCAGCGGGTCAAGCTCGGCGATCACCTCATCCAACGCCTGCGCGAACACCGGGAACCGCTCATACAGCTCCCGGCCCATCCCCGCCCGCTGACTACCCTGACCGGTGAACAGGAACGCGACCTTGCCCCGCCGCGTGCTCTGCCCCAGCACAACGCCCGCACCAGACCGCCCCTCGGCCAAGGCCCGCAGCCCAGCCACGACATCCTCGCGATCACTGGCCAGCACGGCCGCCCGGTGCTCGAACGCCGACCGGGTCGTGACGAGAGAAAAGGCCATGTCGGCCAGATCGAGACCAGGCGCGCCATCGACGAACGACACCAGCCGCTCGGCCTGCGTCCGCAACGCCTCTGCCGTACGGCCCGACACCAGTACCGGCGTCACACCCGCAGTCGCAGCCGATGGGCCCCGGTCCTCCGCTCGCGCCTCGATTCCCGTGTTCTCCGGCGCCTGCTCGATGATCACGTGGGTGTTGGTGCCGCTGAGCCCGAACGACGACACCCCTGCACGCCACGGACGCTCCACCTGAGGCCAGGGCCTGGCCTCGCTCAGCAGCTCCACCGCACCCGCCGACCAGTCCACATGCGACGACGGCGCATCCACATGCAACGTCTTGGGCAGCACCCCATGCCGGAGAGCCATGACCATCTTGATCACACCCGCCACACCGGCCGCAGCCTGCGTGTGACCGATGTTCGACTTCACCGACCCCAGCAGCAACGGCCGGTCCTCCGGCCGATCCTGCCCGTACGTCGCCAGCAGGGCCTGCGCCTCGATCGGGTCACCCAACGTCGTACCCGTACCGTGACCCTCCACCACGTCCACATCAGCGGGAGTCAGACCAGCGCTGCCCAGCGCCTGGCGAATCACCCGCTGCTGCGAAGGACCGTTCGGCGCGGTGAAGCCGTTCGACGCGCCGTCCTGGTTCACCGCCGACCCGCGCAGAACCGCGAGGACCTGGTGGCCGTTGCGCTGAGCGTCCGACAACCTCTCCAGCACCAGCATGCCCACGCCCTCGGACCAGCCCGTGCCGTCCGCCGCGTCGGCGAACGCCTTGCACCGGCCGTCCGCGGCCAGCCCACCCTGGCGGGAGAACTCCACGAATGCGCCGGGGGTGGCCATAACGGTCACCCCGCCCGCCAGCGCCAGCGAGCACTCACCGCCGCGCAGCGCCTGCGCCGCCAGGTGCAACGCCACCAGGGACGACGAGCAGGCCGTGTCGACGGTCACCGCTGGGCCCTCCAGGCCCAGGGTGTACGAAAGCCGGCCGGAGGCTGCGCCCGCGCCCACGCCGGTCCCGACGTTGCCCTCGAGGTCGGCCAGCGAGTTCACCATCAGGTAGGAGTAGTCTTGACCACTCATCCCGACGAAGACCCCGGTACGGCTGCCACGCAGCCGGGCGGCGTCGATCCCGGCCCGCTCGACGGCCTCCCATGACACTTCCAGCAGCAGCCGCTGCTGCGGATCCATCGTCAAAGCCTCACGTGGCGAGATCCCGAAGAATCCAGGATCGAAGTCCGCGACGTCGCGGATGAAACCTCCCTCGCGAGTGTCGCTTCGAGCCGAATCACGACCGAACAGCATGTCGAGATCCCAGTCGCGGTCGGACGGGAAGCCCGAAATGGCGTCCCTGCCTTCGACAATCAGCCGCCACAAGTCCTCGGGCGAAGACAACCCGCCGGGGAACCGGCAGCTCATCGCCACGATGGCGATCGGCTCGGTTGTGACCGCGACCAGCTTCTGGTATTGGCGCCTCAGCCGTTCTGCTTCCTTCATGGAGGTCCGGAGCGCCTGAACAACCTGCTCACTGGGCGTATCCATCACAACCTCCGTGCATCGAGCGGGGCACCAAGGGGAGGCAGGGCGGTAGCACTGGTCTCCGCATGGTTGGAGAGAACGACTCGCGGCATGCCCGACGGGGCTCCTCACAGGAAGAAGCCGCCGAGCATGTCATACACCGGAGAATTGAAACCGATGGCGACTCGGCAAACGCCTAGTTTTGGACGGCCTGGCGAGCCGGCGGCGCCCACGGGCCAGACCCGAGAAACTAGTGATCCCCCTAATGTCGTCGCGATACCTTGCGGGCACGCTGGCGTCAAGCCACGGAAGACGTTCACGGCGATGAGGGATCCGACACTGGAGCAGACGCTTGCGCGTCATTGACTGTTCGGCAGTCCGGCTCCCGCGATGGAGGTGTGCATGATGGGCGAGAGCCGCAAGCCGCTGCTGTTCGTCAGCTCTTCGGGGGACGGGGTCTCCAATTCGTTGCGCGTGATCGCCACCGAACTGGCTCGGCGTGGCACGGAGGATCTCTGGTTCGCGGCGGACGAGGAGCGCAGGGCCGACATCGAGAAGATCGATGTGGGAACGGGCGTCCGCTTCGCCTCCCTCGGCGACCCTGTCTTGGAGTATTCCCCCAGCACGTGGGACGACGAGGTGTACCGCCAGATCGTCCAGCGGTCCCGGTGGAAGGCGCACCGCACGGTGGTGCGGCATACATTCGGCGTGGCAACGCAAGCGGAGAGTTTCTGGAAGCTCTCCGCGCTTGTCGAAGAGATCAAGCCGGCCCTCATGATCTTCGACAGCGTGAACCCCATCGCGCTCCCGGTGGCCTTCATGTGGAAGGTCCCGTACGTACTCAGCTCGCCTTTCATGCCGAGCAACCTGTTCATGACCGATACACCGCGCGGGTTCCCCATGATGCACACCGGGCTGCCCCTGAACATGTCGTTCCAGCAGCGGGTCTACAACACCTACTTCAAAACCCGGGCCGCACTGATGTTCCTGCACCCGACGATGCTGAAGCAAATTCGTGAATCCTTCGCCGCCGTGAAGTCACTCCAGCTCCCACGGAAGGAGCTGACCCATCCAGCGGCGAAGACCAACTTCGCCGAGCTCATCCTGTGCTACTCGGTGTTCGGACTGGAGTACCCGATCCCCGTTCCGGAGAAGCTGCACATGATCGGCGCCGTCATCCCGCCGTTACCGGAGGCGCAGGGCGACGACGACCTGTCCCGTTGGCTCGACGCCAACCCCTCCGTGGTCTACATGGGATTCGGCACCATCACACGGCTGACCCGCCTCGAAGTACACGCGCTGGTGGAGGTCGCCCGCCGGTTGGACGGCCGGCACGCCGTGCTGTGGAAGCTCCCGGAGAAGCAGCAGCACCTGCTACCGCCTTGGGACGACCTCCCGCCAAACCTCAGGATCGAGAGCTGGGTCCCCTCTCAACTCGATGTGCTGGCCCATCCCAACGTCAGGCTCTTCTTCAACCACGGCGGCGGCAACGCGTTCCACGAGGGTCTGTATTTCGGCAAGCCGCAGGTCATCCGGCCGCTGTGGGTCGATTGCTACGACCAGGCGGTGCGCGGCGTGGACAGCGGGGTCAGTCTCACGGTGGACGACCCGCAGACCGTCGACGTCGAAGATGTCCTCGACAAGATCACCCGAGTGCTGGACAACCCCGCTTTCCGTGAACGGGCCGAACACTTCTCCAAAGTACAGCGAGAGGCGGGGGGCGTCCGGGCAGCCGCCGATCTGATCCTGGGCAGCCCGGCGCTGAAATGATCTGACAGGTACTGCCGAAGGACGTGGCGACACTATGCCGAGTAGCGATCCGATCTCCATCGAGTTCCCGAGGCGAGGACGCGGGCAGCTCTCTCCCCCGGACGAGTACGCCTCGCTGCGGGCACAGGCGGGGCTGGTCAAGTCGGAGCTGCCCAATGGCAGCACCGTGTGGCTGGTCACGCGCCACGAGGATGTGCGCACCGTGCTCACCGACCCCCGGATCAGCGCCAGCCCCCTGCATCCGGGGTTTCCGACCATCGGGCGCAACGGGGGGGTGCCGATGCCCGACCAGATTCCGGGGTGGTTCGTCGCGTATGACCCGCCGGAACACACGCGGTTCCGCAAGGCTCTGATCCCGGAGTTCACCGTACGGCGGGTCGGTGAGCTGCGCCCGGCCGTCCAGCGGGTCGTCGACGCCAGCATCGACGCCATGCTCGCCGGCGGCACCACCGCCGATCTGGTTTCCGCGTTCGCGCTGCCGGTGCCGTCGCTGGTCATCTGCGAGTTGCTCGGCGTGCCGCCTACGGACCGCGAGCTTTTCGAGTCCAGGACACGCGTCCTGGTGACTTTCACGTCGACCGACGACGAGCGCGATGCCGCGACCAAGGACCTGCTGTTCTACATCTCCAAGCTGATCGCCATGAAGCAGCGCTTCCCCGGCAGGGACCTGACCAGCCGGCTGCTGTCCGCCGGGGTGCTGACCCCCAAGGAGATCTCCGGCGTCGCCCTGCTGCTGCTGATCGCCGGGCACGAGACGACGGCGAACAACATCGCGCTCGGCGTGGTCATGCTGATGCTGAACCGGCAGTGGATCAACGCGCCCGGGGTGGTCGAGGAGGTGCTGCGCTACCTGTCCGTCGCCGACCGGGTGGCGCTGCGCGTGGCCGTGGAGGACGTCGAGATCGGCGGGCAGCTCATCAGAGCCGGCGAGGGAATCGTGCCGCTCGGCGCCTCGGCCAACCACGACCAGGCCACGTTCGCGCACGCCGAGGAGTTCGATCCGAGCCGCTCGGCCCGCCACCACGTCGCGTTCGGGTACGGCGTGCACCAGTGTCTCGGGCAGAACCTCGTCAGGATCGAGATGGAGGCCGTCTTCGGGTCCCTGTTCCGGCGGATTCCGACCCTTGAGCTCGATATGGCGGTCGAGGACCTGCCGTTCAAGCACGACGGTGTGCTGTTCGGGCTGCACGCGCTCCCAGTCCGCTGGTGACGAGCCTGCCCGACCGTTTACCCCAGGATCAAAATAAGGAATGCCATGCGTGTCAATGTGAACGCCCAGCGCTGCGTCGGTGCCGGCCAGTGCGTGCTCATCGCCCCGGAGGTGTTCGACCAGAGCGATGAGGGAACCGTCATGGTTCTGGTCGAATCTCTGGAAGACCCGGCTCAGGCGCTCGCTCGGGAGGCCGTCCGTGCCTGCCCGTCCGGGTCCATCTCGCTGGCCGAAAGCTAAGGGGCGCCGTACCGAACGATCTGACCCGGCCGGGTGAACACACCCGGCCGGGTCATTGGCGTTGCGCGCCCACACGGGCGGGGCTCAGTGGCCTCCGCCGTCGAGGGCCGCCCGCACCAGTTCGTCGAGCCCCATCGAGTCGAGCGCGTCGCCGTCCTCGTCCTCGGTGGACGCGGCCGCCCGGTCACCGGTCAGGTGCAGCAGCGCGTCCAGCACACCGATCTCCCGCAGCCTGGCCATGGACAGCGACGCGAACAGCGCCCGGACCCGCGTCTCCTCCTCGTCGACACCCGGGACTCCGCCCGTCTCCGGCATAAGCTGCGCGATCACGTGACCGGCGAGGGCCTCCGGAGTCGGATAGTCGAAGATGAGCGTGGCCGGCAGCTTCAGCGCCGTCGTCGCCGTGAGCCGGTTGCGCAGCTCGATCGCGCTGAGCGAGTCGAAGCCGAGGTCCCGGAACGCCTGGTCGGCGCCGATCGCCTCGCGATCGGAGTGCCCTAGAACCATGGCGATCTGGCCGCGCAGCAGGTCGAGCAGCACGCCAAGCCGTTCGGAGCCGGTAAGGCCGGCCAGCCTGTCCCGCAGGGCGGACGCCGACTGCGCGGCCTCCTGCGCCGAGCCTGCCGACTCGACCAGCTCACGGTATCCCGGCAGCTCGCTCAGCAGCCGGCTGGGCCGGCCCGCCGTGTAGGAGCGGACGAACCGCTCGTGCTCGATGTCGGCGACCACGGCGACCGGTTCGCCTCCGGCGACGAGGCCGCTCAACGCGGAGACGGCCAGCTCGGGGTCCATCGGGCGCACGCCCATGCGCCGGGACGCCTCCTGCGCCGCGGCCACCTCCGCCATACCGCCGCCGGCCCAGGCACCCCACGCCACCGCCGTGGCCGCCAGCCCGCGCTCGCGCCGCCGCTCGGCCAGGCCGTCCAGCACCGCGTTGGCGGCGGCGTAGTTGCCCTGGCCGGGGCTGCCCAGCGTTCCCGCGGCGGACGAGAACAGCACGAACGCCGCCAGGTCCAGGTCTCGCGTCAGCTCGTCCAGCACGAACGCCGAGGTGACCTTGGCTCGGAACACCGTCTCGAACCGCTCCTGGGTCAGACCGTCCACCAGGCCGTCGTCGAGCACGCCCGCGGCGTGCACCACTGCGGTCAGCGGGAACTCGGCCGGGATGCCCGCCAGCACGGCGGCCAGCGCGTCCCTGTCGGCGGCATCGCAGGTAGGTGAAGAGCACCTGGCCGGGGCGCATGCGGTGGTACTCCTCCGCGATGGGCTCCTTCACCTTGAGGATCATCTCCGCCTGACCC
>NZ_JBEXUE010000526.1:0-6589 GCF_040614275.1 Streptosporangium sp. NPDC006013 | reverse complement strand
GCAAATGGAACACGAGGCCCTGAGCAACCTGCAAGCCGAGCTGTTCCAAGTCCGCGTCGCACTCAACCAGCTCCGCGCCGAAGTCGCCCGTCACCACGACACCGAGGACCACACCACAGCCGACGTGAACGAGGTCAACGCGAATGCAGCCGGCTCGGTCGCTGGCCTGGACGGCATCATCTCCCGCATCCACTGCCAGCTCACGCAACGCTGACCGTTTGACGGCGCTCCCACTTCACGGGTGGATCAGACCTTGGCCGGATCCTGGATGGCGCCCTTGCGCTACCGGTGGCGAGGAGTACTGGGGAACAAAGTACTCGAGAGCCGCGAACCTGGCCTCCACGATGTGGCCGGCTCGGGCTAACGAGCCCGATGGCTACCTTCTCGGCTCGTACCGCATCACCACCGCCCCCGAGGCGAACTCCAGCCGGCTCACGAGCTTCAAGTCGACATACTTCGATAGCCCCGCGAACAATGTCGGCCCGTGGCCCGCGAGCCGGGGATGCACCACGAACTCGTACTCATCGATCAATCCCAGCTCCGCCAATGCCAGCGGCAGCTTCACGCCTGACACGAACAGTCCCTTACCCGACTCCTGCTTGAGCTGCTTGAACGGCCTTGCCCAGATCCCCGGTCATGGCCAGCAGCATACGGGTGCTATCCCGGCTATGCCGGACGCGGATTTGGCCCAGACGCGGTACGTGCAGTCTGCCGGTATGGCTTCGAGAAAGAGAACCACGCGGCTCACCATCTCCACCAGAAGGTCGGATTCGTTGACGAAGGCCGACTGCGCCAAGTCTTCCGGCACGAAGGTAGGTGGTGCGACAAGTACACGACGGGCCTGCTCGAAGACGAGCTTCACTGACCCGGGTCAGCTCCTCGATGAGCATCGCCTGAACGCCGTGATCCAGTAAATTCGCAAGGTAAGTCTGACCAGAATCCGAGCCCCGCGGCCGGGTATACCTTGCGAGCGGCACGTCAAGAAATCGACCGCTCGCAACCTTCAGCTGGATCGGACACCTACATCCCTACCGTGACTTTCCGTTCCGCTGCTACATCAACCCCGCTACCGCCAAAATCCGTTCCGATCCTCCTCGCGGGCCCGACCCTCTGTGGCAGTAGTTCAGAGAAGGTACGTAAGGCAAGTGTCCCGATGGCCCAGCGCGCCCGCCATGCCGAGCAGGAGCAGGTCGGCCTCCTGCTCGGCGATCTCGGCCAGGCCCGCCATGAGCTGCTCGCTGTACTCCTGGAACGCGCTGATGGAGAAGCGGCCGGTCAGCATGGAGCGCGACCTCCACCAGCATGGACGGCACCGTGAACGGTCAACTCCACATTCCCGTCGGCAGGGAGCCACCTGCTCTCATGAGCCTCCTGAGGGAACCCGCGGGATGGCGGGAGCCCACCGACTCGTCGCCACCTGCGGGGTGGGCCAGTCGACGGTCTCGCACCACCTGAAGATCCTGTCCGAGGTACGGTTCGTGCTGGTGGAGCGGCACGGCACCTCCAGCCTGTACCGGATCAACGAAGAGTGCGTGCGGTGCTTTCCCACCGCCGCCGACGTGGTGATGGGCAACCCCGTTCCGGCCACCCCCACCTGCGACCGAGGAGCACGCCATGGCACATGAGGAGGTCGTCGAGCGCTACTCCGGTCTGGCCCGCGCGGCGCTGGCCGGTGAGAGCGTCGTGGACTGCGCTCCCGATGCGTTCGCCGACGGCTGCTTCGGGGCGACCGGCTACGACGACACCGCGGGGCTGCCCGAGGGCGCGCTGCGCGCCAGCCTCGGCTGCGGCAACCCGGTCGCCGTCGCCGAGCTGCGCACGGGCGAGACCGTGCTCGACCTCGGCTCCGGGGGCGGCATCGACGTGTTGCTGTCGGCGCGCCGCATCGGCCCGTACGGAAAGGCCTATGGCCTGGACGCCAGCGCCGACATGGTGGAGCTCGCCCGGCGCAACGCCGCGGAGGCGGGTGTGGCCAACACCGAGTTCGTGTGTGGCACGATCGAGGCGATCCCGCTGCCGGATCACGCGGTCGAAGTCGTCATCTCCAACTGCGTGATCAACCTCTCCAGCGACAAGGCGGCCGTGCTGGCCGAGACCTTCAGGGTTCTGCGGCCCGGCGGCCGCCTGGGCATCAGTGACGTCGTCACCGACAGTGCGACCGGCGGAGCCGTCGAGGCGCAGCGACGCGTGGCCACCGAGCAGCGGGTGGGCTGTATCGCCGGGTCCCTCACCGTCGTCGAATACCGGGCTCTGCTGGCGGCGACCGGGTTCGTGGCCACCTCGATCACGCTGACGGCCGATCACGGCGACGGAGTGCGCTCGGCCATCATCCAGGCCGTCAAGCCCGCGATCTCTCCGGGGCTGGAGATCCGGCCGATGCGTGAGATCGACGCCGAGCAGGTGCTGGCCATCTACCAGGCGGGGTTGGATACCGGCCAAGCCAGCTTCGAGACGCTCGCACCCAGCTGGGAGGGCTTCACCGGGGGTAAGTTGACGCACCTGCGCTATGTCGCCGTCGACACCGGCACAGGTGAGGTCGTCGGCTGGGTGGCCGCCTCACCGGTCTCGGCCAGGGCGGTGTACGCCGGAGTCGTCGAGCACAGCCTCTACGTCCACCCCGACTGCCAGGCCCACGGCATCGGCCGGGCCCTGCTGGCCGCGTTCATCGCCGGGTCACAGGACGCCGGAATATGGACAATCCAGGCGGGAATCTTCCCGCAGAACGCGCCCAGCCTGTCTCTGCACCAGGCGCTCGGCTTCCGCGTCATCGGTACCCGCGAGCGCGTCGGCCACCACCACGGCGTGTGGCGCGACGTGATCCTCCTGGAGCGGCGCAGCGCGGTCACCGGGCTTGAGGCAGGGGCGCCGTCGGTAGCCGCTCTGCGCCGCGCCCTGGACCAGGCGTAGGTCAGCTGGGTTCGCTGGTCGACTTGGCGTCGTGGTCACGCAGCCAGGTGACCAGGTCATCCGCGCCGGTGCGGCGGGCGGCATCCAGCGGGGTCAGCTGGTCGTAGCCGACCCAGTTAACGTCGCCGCCGCGTTGCAGGAAGAACTCTGCCGCTTGGCGCTGGCCGCCGTGGCAGGCTGACCACAGGCCGAGATCGCCGTACCACCACCGATCACCGCCCCGTCGGCTTCGAGGTCGGCGCCGGCGTCCAAAAGTGCATCCAGGACCGGCGCGTCGTCGCTGCTGGCCGCCCAGTGCCCTGATTGCTTCGCCCTCCCCCAGGACAGGCCAAATCACATCGGCTGTTCACCAGTTGTTCGTCTCTGCTGACATCGATACATGCCAATATCGGCTTCTGTCATGGAGAGAGGAGATTGTCCGCGCCGCCGACGTGGTGGTCACCATGGGTCGGACGCCTGCCCGGTCTTTCCCGGCAAGCGCCACCTGGACTGGGAGTTGCCCGACCCGGACGGCAAGAGCGTCGCGGAAGTGCGGCTGATCCTCGGCCTGCCCGACGCCCGAAAAGGCGGTACCTCCGTGCCGTGCCCTAATAGACGTATGTCAATATAGACGTTAGTCGACTTCGATGGATCTCTATACGGGAGGGTTCAATGGAGCCGCTGGAGCTTTTGGAGTGCAGCTCGCCGCTGACGCGCGAGCCGCTCAGCGCCGAGCAGGGCGCCGCCGTGGCGCGGGTGTTCAAGGCACTGGGAGATCCGGTACGGCTGCGCATCGTGTCGATCGTGGCCAGCCATGCCGGCGGCGAGGTGTGCGTGTGCGACCTGACCGGCGCCTTCGAGCTGTCACAGCCGACCATCAGTCACCACCTGAAGGTCCTGAAAGAGGTCGGGCTGCTGGTCTCCGAGCGCCGGGCCTCGTGGGTGTACTACCGGCTGGTCCCCGAGACCCTGGCCGAGCTGTCAGCCCTGATCAACGTTCCCGCCACGGCCTGAGCGCGACCACGGAAGGAAATCCATGCCCTCACCGTCCACCCGAGCCCCGGTCTCCGCCCCTGTGGGGCAGCCGGGCGTGATCGGCGCCCTGTCGACGCTGGATCGCCTCCTGCCGGTGTGGATCGGGCTGGCGATGGCCGCCGGACTGCTGCTCGGCCGATTGGTGCCCGGCCTGAACTCCGCACTGGAGGCGGTGAAGATCGGCGAGATCTCGCTGCCGATCGCGCTGGGTCTGCTGCTGATGATGTACCCGGTGTTGGCGAAGGTCCGCTACGACCGCCTGGGCGCCGTCACCGGCGACCGGCGGCTGCTCGTCGCCTCGCTGGTGCTGAACTGGGTGCTCGGCCCGGCGCTGATGTTCGCCCTGGCCTGGCTGCTCCTGCCCGACCTGCCCGAGTACCGCACCGGCCTGATCATCGTCGGCCTGGCCCGCTGCATCGCCATGGTGCTGATCTGGAACGACCTGGCTTGCGGCGACCGTGAGGCCGCCGCCGTGCTGGTCGCGATCAACTCGATCTTCCAGGTGATCGCCTTCGGCGTGCTCGGCTGGTTCTACCTCGACCTCCTGCCCGGCTGGCTGGGCCTGGGCGAAGGCACCGCCCTGGCGGTTTCGGCCTGGGACATCGCCTGGTACGTGCTGATCTTCCTCGGCATCCCGCTGGCGGCCGGATACCTGTCGCGCAAGCTGGGTGAGCGTGCCCGTGGCCGTGACTGGTACGAGGAGCGCTTCCTGCCGAAGATCGGGCCGATCGCGTTGTACGGGCTGCTGTTCACCATCGTCATCCTGTTCGCCCTGCAAGGTGAGACGATCACCTCTCAGCCCGGCGACGTGGCGCGCATCGCGGTGCCGTTGCTGGCCTACTTCGCCCTCATGTGGGGTGGCTCCTTCCTGGCCGGCCGGGCGATCGGCCTGACCTACGAGCGCACCACGACGCTCGCTTTCACCGCGGCGGGCAACAACTTCGAGCTGGCCATCGCGGTCGCGGTCGGCGTCTTCGGGGTCACCTCCGGTCAGGCCCTGGCCGGGGTGGTCGGCCCGCTCATCGAGGTGCCCGTCCTGGTCGCCCTGGTCTACGTCAGCCTGTGGGGCCGCCGCCTGTTCACCACCGCCCCGAAGGGATCGGTTCATGCCTGATACGCCCAGTGTCCTGTTCGTCTGCGTGCACAACGCCGGACGCTCCCAGATGGCCGCCGGCTGGCTCACCCACCTGGCGGGCGACCGCATCGAGGTCCGCTCCGCGGGGTCGGCACCCGCCGAGAGCATCAACCCGGCCGCCGTGGCGGCGATGGCCGAGGTCGGCATCGACATCACCGGCCAGACACCGAAGATCCTCACCACCGAAGCTGTGCAGGACTCCGACGTGGTCATCACCATGGGCTGCGGGGATGCCTGCCCGTTCTTTCCCGGCAAGCGGTATGAGGACTGGAAGCTCGACGACCCGGCCGGCCAAGGCATCGAGGCCGTGCGGCCGATCCGCGATGAGATCCGCGACCGGATCGAGAAACTGATTGCTGAGCTGGATGCCAGGTAGCCCCCCTCCGCCCCGTCCCAGGCGGGGCGGAGGGGGCGCCGCCAGCACCTGCCTCTTAGGCCTGCGGCGGTTGTGCCAGCAGCCACACGGTGGCCACCAGCAATCGCGCGGCGGCCAGCAGGGTGTCCGGCTCGACGCGCTCGGGGGTTTCGGCAGGGGTCTGGTAGCCGGGCATGCCCATCCCGACGCCGATCGCGGCCAGCCCAGCCGCGGCGTAGCGGCGGTTGTCGGAGGCCATCACCCCGGCCCGTAACGGCACGCCGGTCAGTCGCGCGGCCTGATCGAGGGTGGCCAGCAGCGCATGCGCGGGTCCGCCCGCCTCGACGGAGGCGGCCTGGTGCAGCTGTGCCGCCCCGTCCAGGTTGATCACCAAGGTGTCCGGCGGTACCTGGGGGGCGTGGTGGGCTGCCCCCCACGCCCCCGCCTCCTCGGCGTCCAGGAAGGCCACCGCCAAGTCCACCGGCGCGGTTACGGCGGCCAGGACGCGGGCGGCCTCCAAGACCGCGGCCACGCCGGAGGCGTTGTCGGCGGCGGCCGGTAGTCGGCGGCTCGGGTCATCGCCTACTCCGTCGAAGTGGGCGCTCAGCAGCACCCGAGGCCCGCCGCGCCCCGCGTTCGGCAGGCGGGCGTGGACGTTGAGGCCTTCGGCGCCGATCTGCCGCAGCGGCACCGAAGCCGTCACCTGCACGGGGGTGGTGGCGAGCGTGTCGGCCATCTGCTGGTGCAGGTCAGCGCGCACGCCGAGGATCGGCACCGCCCGGCTGGGCGGGCCGGCGATCATCTTGGGCATCCAGCCCTCGGCGTCGGTGCCGCGGGCCATCAGCACCCCGACCGCGCCCTCGGCTTCGGCCCGGGTGCAGGCCCGCGCCCAGTCCCCGGTTTCGGCCAGCAGCCACCGGCCGCGTACGTTCGCGCCGTCAGCGTCGCTTGCCAGGGGTGCGATACGTGGCCGGGGCAGCTCAGCCGAGGCGAGGTGTTCGACGAAGTCGCGGCGATGCTCCAGTCGTCGCATTCGCTCATCGGTGCTCCACTGCAGGATCGGCGTGTCATACAGCTCGCGCACCGCGGCGGCGGCCAGGGCGGGGACGAGGAAGACCGGACGCCGCAGTACTCGCTTCCGCGGCCGGACCTCCTGGTCGATCTCCTGCATCACGAAC
>NZ_JBEXUE010000525.1:0-6604 GCF_040614275.1 Streptosporangium sp. NPDC006013 | reverse complement strand
GGGCAGGTGGGAGGTGAAACCCGCCGCCTTGGCGTGCCCGCCGCCGCCCAGTTCGGCACAGACGCGCGTCGCGGGCCGCCGCGGCCATCCCGGAGCACGAGTCGCCGATCCGGGTCACGGTTCCCGCCTCCGAGCGTGACAAGGCCGCCGCGGCGCTGAACGGCTTCGGCGCCACCTGGACCGAGCAGGCCGCTTCCGGTGGCGCGGTCCGGTTCGTCGTGGCCAACCCCGAGGGTCTCGACACGCACGAGCACCCCTGGGCGCGGAAGGTCCCCGACGCGCTGCGTGCGGCGGGAGTCTCTCCGCTCGCGGTGGTACTGCCGCAGTAATCCGGTACGGCGCGCGTCCCTTCGCGGGGCGCGCGCCGTTTCCGGTGCATCCTTGTGGGCCTGCTTTACGGGCCTGCTCTCCGTAGACCTGTTCTCTGCGGGCTTGTTCTCCGCGAGCCGTCAGATCGCCTTGGCCAGGGCGGTCGCCAGGTTGGCGGCGGCGCCGGGCGCGTAGCTCAGGAACAGGTAGGGCTCGGTGAGCTCGATCTCGATGAGGGCCGGGCTGCCGTCGGCCAGCCGGACCAGGTCCACCCGGGCGTAGAGCAGTTCGGGAAACTCGCCGAGCACCTGCTCGGCCAGGGCGAACTGGTCGGGCTCGGGGGTGCGGAGTTCCCCGTGGTCGTTGCCCTGTCCCGGCTTGGTGGCACTCTCGGTCAGCATCGGGTTGCGCCGGACGGCGTGGCTGAACCTGCCACCGAAGTAGAGCATCGAGGTCTCCCCCTCGCCCTCGACCATGTCCAGGTACGGCTGGATCATCGCGGTCCGCCCGTTGGCGGCCAGCTTGGCGGCGTGTTCCTCGGCCTCCCCGCGGTCCGTGGTCCTGATCGTGTCGCGGGCTCCGGCCGAGATCGACGGCTTGACCACGTACTCGTCGAGGAGCGGGAGGTTCGCGGTCTCGCCCGGCGCGACCCAGGAGGTGGGGATGATCGGCGCCTTCAGGTCACGCAGGTAGACCTTGTCGGTGTTGCGTTCCAGCACGGCGGCCGGGTTGAGCAGCCGGGTGACGGACTCCACGTGCCGGGCCCAGTCCAGGAACTCCGCCCGCCTCGTCACGTAGTCCCAGGCAGTGCGGACCACGACGGCGTCGAACGCGGCCCAGTCGACACTGGGATCGTCCCAGCGCACGATGTGACCGGTGATCCCCGCCTCGGCCCAGGCCGCGACGGCGAGCTCCTTCTCGTCATCGAGCTTGTCCGGGTCCGTGAAGGTCACGTACGCCGCAGCGGCAGCCATTGATTGTCCCCTTGTGTCAGTACCAATCAGACATAGGGCACCTTACCGATAGCCGCGTGTTCGACTGCGGGGTGGTCCTGCGGATCGCCGCGTTCTCAGCGAGAGTTCTGTGAGCGCACGAGTGTTTGGCATCCCCCCGCGGAAAGGGTGTTCCTCCGCCTACTCCCAGCGGAAGAACACGGCCGCGACGACGCTGCCGAACACGAGGCTGACGGCGAGGCCGATCAGGTGGGCGGCCTCGACGGGCGCGCCGATCCAGGCAGCCGACAGGGCCTGGGTCCCAGCGCCGAACGGCAGCCACTGCCCGATCGTCGCGATCGCGTCCGGGAGGCTGTCGCGCCCGCCGAACAGGCCGCCGGTGGCGCCCAGGACGAAGAAGACGCTCAGGCCGATCGCCACGGAGGAGTTCGGGGTGGGCGACAGTGCGGCGACGATCAGGCCCACGGCGTACATGGCGGCCACCGTCAGCGCCAGCACACCGAGCGCCGCGCCGACGTGCACCGGGGGGTTGGCGCCGAACGCCAGGACGGCCAGGATCCAGGCGGCCGCGATGCCGACGGCGATCTGCAGCACGCCGGCGGCCGCCTGGGCGACGAGGACCAACGCGGGCGAGGCGGGCGTCACCCCGAGGCGTCGCAGGATGCCGCTGCGACGGTAGTAAGCCAGGAAACTCGGCATGTTGACGATGCCGGTCGTGGCCACGACCATCGTGAACACCAGCGGCAGCACATGGACGTCGAGGGCCGTGCGGCCGTGCGCGATCGTCTCCCGGCCTGCGGACGAGGCGCTCATCACCAGGATGAGCATGGGCAGGCCGATCGGCACGATCAGCCCGGCGGTGTCGCGGGCGACCATCTTGAGCTCGCAGATCAGCAGTCCGGCCCAGGCGCGTGGGCCGGGGCGGTGGACGGTGATGTCCGTCATCGGATCGTCTCCTCCTTGGTGTCGAGCCGGTGCCCGGTCAGGGCGACGAAGGCGTCGTCCAGGCCGGCCTGTTCGCTGCGCGTCTCGGTCGCCACGACGCCGGCGCGTACGAGCGCGACGCTGACGGCCTGGAGCAGGTCACCGCGGCCTTCGACGGCGACGCGGTCGCCGTCGGCGCGTACCCGCTCGACCTCGTCGAGTCCTTCGAGCAGCCCGCTCGGCACGGGGGCGGCCGTGCGGAAGGTGACCCGCTGAGCGAACCCGGCCCTTCGAACGAGCCCGGAGGGCGAGTCGAGGGCGACGACCCGTCCCGCGTCGAGCAGCGCGACCCGGTCGCACAACCGTTCGACCTCCTCCATGGCATGGCTGACGAGCAGGATGGTCACGCCGGACTCGCGCAGGCGCTCAAGGGTCGACCACATCTGGCGGCGCGCCTCGGGGTCGAGCCCGGTGGTGAGCTCGTCGAGGATCACCACCCGAGGCCGCCCGACGAGGGCGAGCGCGATGGACAGCCGTTGTTGCTGGCCACCAGAGAGCTTCTCGAAGCGGGTGCGGTGGGAGGCGGTCAGGCCGACCGACTCGATCAGGTCGCCGGTCGGCAGCGGGTCGCGGTAGAAGGTCCCGTACAGGCGGACCAGCTCGGTGACCGTGAGCGCGGAGTGCAGGGTGGCCTCCTGCAGCTGGACTCCGAGGACCTGGCGCAGCCGGGCCCGGTCGCGCCGGACGTCCAGGCCGAGCACGCGGACGGTGCCGCGGTCGGGCCGCCTGAGCCCGGCGATCAGCTCGACGGTGGTCGTCTTGCCGGCTCCGTTGCGCCCCAGGATGCCGAAGATCTCGCCGGTGGCGACCGACAGGCTGACCTCCTCGACGGCGACCTTGGAGCGGTAGCGCTTGTGCAGGCGGTCCGTTTCGACGGCGGGAGATGACGTTGTCGCATGCATGCCGTCGACGTTAGGAAGGGCGAGCCCTTGGCGCCTGTGCCGATGGTCAGCATTGGCACCCATGACTTTCGGCACCTCAGCGCGGATGCGAGCGCCAGTACAGTGACGGTATGCGGCGAATCGAGCCGGACGCGTGGGCGGGGCTGGCGGTACTGCTGGTGTGCCTCGCGGTGGGCGCCCCGACGCTGCTCGGCGCGGCCGGGACACGGGTGCCCAAGCTGGTGTGGGGCGTGCTGTTCGTGGCGCTGCTGGCCTCGGCGCTGACCGCCGCGGTCTGGGAGGATCGCCGGCCGAGGCCGGCGCGGGTCTGCTACGGCGCGGCCGTCGTGCTGGGGTGGCTGACGATCCTGACGGCGCCCAGCGCCGGGTTGCTGCCGATCCTGCTGGTCTTCACCGCGGCCTTGAGCGCGTACATCGCGCCACTGTGGGCGGGCCCGGTGGTGGTCACGCTCAACACCGTCGTCATCGCCGTGACCGTGAGCCTCACCGGCGCCACCTTCACCGAGATCGGCCTCAGCGCGCTGCTGTACCTGCTGATCCAGGCCGCGACGCTGCTGAGCTCGCTGGCGATCATCCGGGAGCAGCGGATGCGCCGCGAGCTGGTCGAGGCGCATCTGGAGCTGCGGGCGGCGAGCGTCATCCTGGCCGACACCGCACGCGCTCACGAACGCCTGCGCATCGCCCGGGAGCTGCACGACCTCATGGGGCATCAGCTCACGGCGCTCACCCTGGAACTGGAGGTCGCCCGGCACCACGACGGCTCCCGCGCGCGCGTGCACATCGAGCGCGCCGACCGGGTGGCGCGGGACCTGCTCCGCGACGTGCGCACGACCGTCGGGCAGCTGCGCACCGACGCGCCCGATCTGCGCGCGTCCCTGAGCGCCGTGGTACGCGACATTCCCGGCCTCGACATCGGCGTGTGGATCGACGACGACGTACGCCCCACCGAGGAAGTGACCATGACGCTCATCCGCGTCGTCCAGGAGATCGTCACCAACACCATCCGGCACGCGAACGCGACCTCGCTGCGCATCCGGATCGAGAACACGCCGGACCAAGCCGTGAAACTCACCTCCGTCGACGACGGGCGTGGCAGCCCTCAGCTGCGGCCCGGCAACGGGCTGCGCGGCCTGAGCGAGCGGATCGACGCGATCGGCGGCGACGTGCGGCTCGACGGCAGCGACGGGTTCCGCGTCACCGCCAGGGTGCCCGCGCGATGATCCGGGTGATCGTGGTCGACGACCAGACCCTGGTGCGGCAGGGCATCCGCAGCCTGCTCGACCTGACCGACGACATCGAGGTGGTGGGAGAGTCCGACGACGGCATGTCCGCGCTGGCGGCGATCGAGGAGCACGCCCCCGATGTCGTCCTGCTCGACCTGCGCATGCCCCGCCATGACGGTATCTGGACGCTCACGGCGCTGCGGGAGCGCGCGGACGTCGCGCCACCGGTGCTCGTGTTGACCACGTTCGACAACGACACCCTCGTGCTGGACGCGATGCGGGCGGGGGCATGCGGCTACCTGCTGAAGGACGTGACGCTCGAACGGCTGACCCGGGCCATCCGTGTCCTGGCCGGCGGAGGGACGCTGATCTCGCCGTCGATCACCGACCGGCTGCTGCGCGCGGTGCACCGCCGCCGGCCACCGGGCGACGACGACCTGCCCGCGATCCAGCAGCTCACCGAACGAGAGCTGGAGGTGCTGCGGCTCGTCGCGGAGGGTTACAGCAACCGCGAGATCGCCCAGGCCCTGTTCCTGGCCGAAGGCACGGTCAAGAACCACGTCTCGACCGTGCTGCTCAAACTCGGGGCGCGCGACCGCACCAACGCGGTGCTGCGCGCCCTGCACACCAACATCCTCGACTGACAGATGAGGGGGTATCCGGTCTCGCACACGAGGCACCGGCAGCCCGGACAGTGCCCCCTCGTAGGGACAATGACGCCACCGTGTTCGAGCTGAACGCGCTGCACGTGTTGCGACCCCTCGCAGGGGCGATGAGGACTTCACGGCTTACGGGCGTGTGCGCGCTCCGGTGGGTGGGTGCTCCGGCCGGCCGTCTCAGTCGCTCCCCGGTGTTTCAGGCCTCCGGCCTGCTCGGGCGCGGTGGTTGCGGGCTTTCACACGCCGGCCGGAGCCCCCACCCACCTCCGCGCCTTCCACCCCGCCGCACCGCGCGCGAACCGTAGTCGTTCACTCTCCGGCCGCCCAGTGGACTCTCCGACGCTGAAGCTCTCGCGACGGGACCGCTCAAGGCTGGTCGCCGTAGCTGGCGCGCGTCTCTCCGACACAGCGCAGGGCCGATCACCGTATGCCCGATTGGACATGTTGTGCCCCCTCATCAGCACCCTCTGGACATCTGCATTTACGTCGTGACGTGAATGGCCACCTTCGGGCGTCCGAAAAAACGTTCTCCGTGCCGCTCACGCACTGCACGACACGATGATCGACACCCCCTGGATACCCGCACTCAATTGATGACCTTAACAATCATCATAGATGATCTAGGTTGTCAAGATCTTGAATTGCTTAACTCTGTCTGGCACTGTTCTTAACAGTTCGGCACGCGCTGGTGTTGCATACGGAAAGGAGCCACGCTGGTGGTTCACGAGAGAGCGGAAGGTGCATCAAAATGGGGATCCGCGCTTACAGTCGGAGTGCTTAGTATTGCCCTACTGGGCACACCGAGCCCCGTCTTCGCATCTTCGCCTAGCGATCCTAAACTGGGAACGGAGGAAATGACTCTGCCCCAAGGTGGGAGTCTACTCGACCAGCCTCCGCCACCGGATCCTCAGCCGATCCCGTTCGACGAACTTCCTTTGAATGAAAAGGATAAGCAACTGGCTAAGGCTACCAATGGCGCGAGCCTCCGTACGGATGCTAAAGCCACTACGCTTGCTGCCGCCGCAGCCACTACGTGGTGTGGGAACTGGCTGGCCGATCCGGCTAACGCCACTAACGCCGCAATGGTGTCAGGGACAGAAGTAAGGTGGCCTCGCGCAGACTCAAGCAATCCTCAAAACCTTCTTTTTTGGTGGTGGAGAGTAAATCAAGGATCAGCTAGCGGTGCTACGTTCGGCTGGTCCAAGGCATACGCCGAATCAGGCTACGCAACCAGCGGAACCAGGATCACCACTGGTTGGTGGGATACAGTTGGCGACCCGCACTTCTGTGGGTGGGGATCGAATCAGTATCGATCGATTAGCGACTGGAGTTCTAATGCTTACACGGCCGGGATAAGAAAGGACGAAGCTACTCGAGTTCGCGCTCACTTCTATCATGACGGATGGGACTACGGTAGCCCGGTGAGCTGGTAGCATTTATATTTTACAAACAATCTGTAGTGGGGGGGGGGGGGGGGGGGGCCGGGGGTTTTTTTTTTTTTTGTTTTTTTTTTTTTTTTTTTTTATTTTTTTTTTTATTTTTTATTTTTATTTTTTTTTAGTTTTTTTTTTTTT
>NZ_JBEXUE010000524.1:0-6607 GCF_040614275.1 Streptosporangium sp. NPDC006013 | reverse complement strand
GCCGCACCCGGCTGCGCGAGCTGCTGGCCGGCAGCCACGACCGGGGAGAGGTCGAGCGGGCCCGCCACTGGCTGAGCCGGGAGCCGGAGCCGCTCGCGGACCGCCTCGGCCCACCGCGCCTCCGCGGCCAGCCGCTCGGCGGCCTCGCGGTGTTCGGCGGCGGTGAGGCGGCGATCACCGAAGAGACCCTCGGTGCGCGCGAAGGTGCCCCTGGTGGTCCTGCGGGCGACCAGGAACACCGCGACGATGATCCCGATCACGATCACGATGAGGACGGCCCGCGCCGCCAGGCTGCCGACGACGCCCGCAGACTCCTGGTCGAGCAGGTCGCCGAGGAACTGGTTCATCCCCCGCCAGAGGCGGTCGACCAGGGACTCCTTGGCGTACTCGGCTCCGAGTAGCTCCTGGATCGCCCGGCGTCGAGCCTCCTCGCGCTCGATGTCGATCGGGGACGTCAGGAACGGGAACGTCAGGAGTGGGACCACGGAGCTCCCTGATCGGGGAACCCATGCCGCGCGGGGCCGGTGGGCGTGACGGACGGGTCCCACAGGTCGTCGGCCGAGGCGTGCACCCAGCCCTGCCGTCGCTGCTCGATCGCCGCGGTCTGGAGCACCAGGTCGAACGCCTCGGTGCGCATCCGCCGGTCGGCGTAGAGCAGGCCGTTGACCGCGGCCTGGAAGGGATAGGTGATCATCGCGCCGACGGTAGCGCCCACGGCGATGAGGACCGCCGTGGCGATCTGCGCCCCGAGGGAACCTCCGCCCAGCAGGCCCAGGAGGCTCCCGCCCAGGGTGAACGGGAAGGAGAGCAACGTGCCGACCAGACCGGCGAGGATCTGGGTGAGCAGCAGGATGCCGAGTGTCCGCCAGAAGCCGCCGGAGACCAGGTTCCAGGACCTGCGCAGGGACTCGACGACGCCGAGCCGCTCCAGCACCGCGGCCGCGGGGGCGAGCGCCAGCCGGGTGGTGATGAACATGGCATATGCCACGAAGGCCAGCAGCGCCAGCAGGCCCGCGATGACCACCACGGAGAGTCCGGCACCGGCCGCGTCAAGCGCGGCGAACAGTCCGACGATCAGGAGCAGCGGGGCGAGTATGGCCACCGTGCTGACGATCACCAGCCCGAACAGCGTGGGCACCCGGCTCCGGGTCAGCGTCCAGGCCTCGCCCGCCGTCATCTTGCCGCCGAAGACGGCGCGGCCCAGGATGCGCGTCAGCACGCCGGTCAGCAGCGTCACCGCCACGAGCTGTACCGCGTAGGAGAGCAGGGTGCCGCCGTACTGGGCGAGGAAGCTCGCCTGCGGGAGGTTCAACGGCGAGGTCGGGTCCGTCAGGTTCTCCAGGGTCGCCGCGCTGGAGCCCAGCAGGAGCGCCTCCCCGATCGCCAAGGGGATCGCGCTCAGCGCCGCGGCGATCGCGGACAGGCCCAGGACGCTCTTGGGGTTGGAGCGGATCAGCTTGATCGCGCCGTCCAGGATGTCGCCCAGGCCGAGCGGGCGCAGCGGGATGATCCCGGGGCGCATCGCGGGGGGCTCCTGGCGCACGCCGTAGGGCGGCGGGCCGTAGGGCGGCGAGCCATGGGGCGGGCCGTAGGGCGGCGGGCCATGGGGCGGCGGGCCGTAGGGGCCCTGCTGGTGCGGTGCCTGGCCGTGGGGCGGCCCGGAAGGCGGCGGGCCCGCTGGGGAGCCGGGGGCCGAGCCGGGTGCGGTCCACGGCGATCCCGGGGCATCGCCGTACGGCGGAGGTTGGTTGGACGCCCAGCCCGGGGGCGTACCGGGAGCGGAGCCGTGACCGTCTGACATATCCCAATCCTGGCATGTGGTCACACCGTTCGTGGTGATCGGGCGATCACGCGGACGTTTCATCTCCCCGGAGAGCGGTGGAGATGCCAGAGGGATGGCCGAGACACCGTCGTTTACCGCAGACTGGGAGCGTGGTCATCGCCGCCCGGCGTTCGCAGTCGCCGGGACCGGTGGTGACCGTGCGGGGGCACCATTGCGCGCTTCACGTTGTGTGCGCCTAAAGTTCGTCATTTGGAAGGCTGGTCGTCGGCCGGTGTCATCTACTTGACGGGCAAGGGTAATCTTCGACGACCGAGCGGTTTATCCCAATAACTCCCGAACTGCGTAAACCGAATGAGGGGCCATGAAAGGACGCGTGCTGGTCGTCGACGACGACGCCGCTCTCGCCGAGATGCTCGGTATCGTGCTGCGCGGGGAGGGTTTCGAACCTTCCTTCGTCTCCGATGGTGACAAGGCGCTCGACGCGTTCCGCGACACTCGGCCGGATCTTGTACTGCTCGACCTGATGCTGCCCGGCGCCGACGGGATCGACGTCTGCCGCCGGATCCGGGCCGAGTCCGGGGTGCCGATCGTCATGCTGACGGCCAAGAGCGACACCATCGACGTGGTGCTCGGCCTGGAGTCCGGGGCCGACGACTACATCGTCAAGCCCTTCAAGCCCAAGGAGCTCGTCGCCAGGGTGCGAGCCAGGCTGCGCCGCACCGACGAGCCGACGCCGGAGATCCTGCAGATCGGCGACATCACCATCGACGTCGCCGGGCACTCGGTCAAGCGGGAGGAGGAGACCATAAACCTCACCCCGCTGGAGTTCGACCTGCTGGTCGCCCTCGCCCGCAAGCCGCGCCAGGTCTTCACCCGCGAGGTCCTGCTAGAACAGGTCTGGGGCTACCGCCACGCGGCCGACACCCGCCTGGTCAACGTGCACGTCCAGCGACTGCGAGCGAAGATCGAGAAGGACCCGGAGCATCCCGAGATCGTCGTGACGGTCCGGGGGGTCGGTTACAAGGCCGGCCCGGCCTAGCCGAGACTCCCCCCCGGAGCCCGAGATGCCTCCCGCACCGAAGAAACGCCGCCGCACCCCGCGCCAGCTGCTGCGGGGTGTCCGGCGTCGCACCCGGCGGGCGGCCGGGAGGGTGCGCCGTGTCTTCTGGCGCTCGCTCCAGCTGCGCGTGGTCACCAGCACGATGGTCATCTCCATCGTGGTCGTCGCCGTGCTCGGCGTCTTCCTCATGCAGCAGATCGTCAGGACCACCCTGGAGACCAGGGAGAGCGCGGCGAAGAGCGAGGCCCAGGCCGACAGGAACGCGGTGCTCGGCTATCTCAACCAGCCGGCCGAGGCCGCCAAGCAGCCCGTCGAGCCGGGCCAGGCGCTCCAGCCAGGGGGAAGCGGCCCGCTCAGCCAGGCCACCGAGGCGCTCGCGCGGCGGGCCGGGTCCGCCAGCCGTTACTCGGTGATCATCCGTAACGAGGGGCTGCCGGGGGAGTTCTACGGCACCACGAACATCGATCCCGTCAGCATCCCGGCCAGGCAGCGCGACGAGCTGTTCAAGAAGGAGGCGGGGGAGGACAGCACCTGGTACACCCCGCTGTACTACAAGGGGCAGCCGGACCAGCCGGTGCCCGGGATGATCATCGGCACCCGCCTCGACACCTGGGGGACCAGGCTCGACTCGTCGTACGAGATCTACCACCTCGTCCCGCTGGACAAGGAGGAGAAGACGCTCGCCTCCGTCCAGCAGATGATCATCCTTGTCGGCGCCGGCCTCGTGCTGCTGCTGGCCGCGATCTCCTCCCTGGTCACCCGCCAGGTCGTCACGCCGGTACGGCTGGCCAGGCAGGCCGCCGAGCGGCTGGCCGCGGGGCGGCTGGACGAGCGTCTGAAGGTCCGCGGCGAGGACGACCTGGCCCGCCTGGCCACCTCCTTCAACGAGATGGCCGCCAACCTGGCACTGAAGATCCACCAGCTGGAGGAGCTCTCCCAGGTCCAGCGGCAGTTCGTCTCGGACGTCTCGCACGAGCTGCGCACCCCGCTGACCACCGTGCGGATGGCCGCGGACCTGCTCTACGACGCCCGCGAGGACTTCGACCCGATGGCGGCCAGGTCGGCCGAGCTGATGCAGAACCAGCTCAACCGGTTCGAGGCGATGCTCGCCGACCTCCTGGAGATCAGCCGCTACGACGCGGGCGCGGCCGACCTCGACGTCGACTCGGTGGACGTCAGGGACGTGGTGCTGCGCGCCGTCGCCGACTCCGAGGCGCTGGCCGAGCGCCACTCCACCCGCTTCGACCTGCGCCTGCCCGGCGAGCCCTGCATGGCGGAGATGGACAGCCGCAGGGTCGAGCGCATCCTGCGCAACCTGCTGTTCAACGCGATAGAGCACGGCGAGGGCCGGGACATCGTCGTCTCGGTCGCCGCCGACAGGGACGCGGTGGCGGTGGCGGTACGCGACCACGGGGTGGGGTTGAAACCCGGCGAGGAGAACCTGGTCTTCGACCGGTTCTGGCGGGCCGACCCGTCCAGGGCGCGCACGATCGGCGGTACGGGACTGGGCCTGGCGATCTCCAGGGAGGACGCCATCCTGCACGGCGGCTGGCTGCAGGCCTGGGGCTCGCACGGGGAGGGGTCGCAGTTCCGGCTCTCGCTGCCCAGGGTGGCGGGGGCGGTCCTTAGGGGCTCGCCGCTGCCGCTGGTACCGCCGGAGGTGGAGATGCGCCGCACGTGGCGGGGGCACATGACGCCGGTGCTGTCGCCGGCGGCGGCCGACGGGGGACGCGATGCGGACTGAGAACGCGCGGAAGGCGGGGACGGCGATCCTGGCCGTCACCCTGGTCTGCGGGGCGTCGGCCTGCTCGGTCATCCCCACCGGCGGCAAGTCCGTCGTCGCCGTCGACAACGAGCGCAAGGGCAACCCGCTGGACAACCCGTACGCGCGGGTCATCGCCATGCCGCCGAAGGCCGCGTGGTCGCCGGAGGAGGTCGTCACCGGCTTCCGCGCCGCGATGGCGAGCCCCGACGACCCCGACTTCCAGGTCGCCCGCCAGTACCTCACCGGTGACTTCGCGGACAAGTGGAACCCGCACGGCGGCGTCACGGTCTACCGGCAGGGCGACTACGAGAAGTTCGCGCCGCTCCGGGAGGAGGACAAGCATGCCCAGGTCACCCTCAAGGGCACTAAAACCGCCATCATCGATCAGGATGGCCGTTACCGTCCGAGCGGCGGCCCCCTGAACCAGCCCTTCACGCTCGCCAAGGAAGCGGGCGGGGAGTGGCGCATCAGCGCGGCCCCCGACGGGCTCCTGCTCTCCGAGGCCGACGTCGCCCGCGGCTACCTCCCAGTGGATCTCTATTTCCTCGACTCCCACTGGAAGGGGCTGGTGGTCGATCAGGTGCGGGTACCGATCGACCCGGCCGCCAACTTCGCCAAGACGACCGTGGAGCGGCTGCTTCGGGGACCGAGCAGCTCCCTCAAGGGCTCGGTGCGCTCCGCCCTCGCCGACACCGGGCTCATCGACGTCACCACCGAGAACAACCGGGTCGTCGTCGACCTCACCAGGCGGGTGGACCCCGACCTGATCGACCCGATGTCGGCCCAGCTCGCCGCGACGCTCACCGCGCTCACCAAGGGCGGCTGGGGGTTCGAGGTCAAGGTCAACGGCGAGTCGTACTACGCCGACACGCCGCTGCAGATCGACGCCCAGGAGCAGTCGAACTTCGACCCGTGGACGACCCCCGACACCGTCACCTCGTTCTATCTCGCCGACGGCGCCCTGTGGCTGCTGGACAAGGAGAACGTCGGGCGGCCGGTGCCGGGCAGGGCCGGCCAGAAGAAGAGCGGGCTCACCCGCCCGGCGATCAGCGGCCAGCCGGTGCAGCAGGTGGCGGCGCTCGCCCAGGACGGCAAGAGCGTCTCCGTCGCGCCGCTCGCCGCGGGCGGCGAGTGGCGGGTGTGGGCCACCGGCGAATCCCTCATCCAGCCGTCGTGGGACCGCTACAACACGCTCTGGACCGTCGACCGGCCCAACGACCACACCTCGATCGTGACCAGGCACGACGGTGACAACAAGCACCGCTACCGGGTGTCGGCCCCCGACCTGGAGACGGTCTACGTCAAGTCGCTGAAGGTCGCGCGGGACGGCGTGCACGTCGCGGTGGTGGTCAAGGACGGGCTGGGCGAGCAGGTCCACGTCGGCACCGTCATCGGTGAGCGGGAGAACACGCGCATCGCCAACCTCCAGGTCGTGGTGGACAGTGAGGGCAAGCGGACGATCGAGGACATAGCCTGGAAGGACGGCAAGACCCTCTACGCGCTCACCGGCAAGTCGGAACTGCTGGAGGCGTCGGTCACCGCCGAGCCGAAGCCCCTGGCCTTCGACTCGCGGATAGGGATAGAGAGCATCACCGCGCTGGACAGCATCCTGCTGGCCGGGGCCAAGGACGACCAGGGCAACCGGCAGGTCCTCTACTGGACCTCCACCAAGTGGGAGCCACTGGTCAAGAACGAGACCGGTTCGACGGACTTCACCGAGAACGGCCCGTCCTCGCCGGCCTTCCCCCTGGGCTGAGCCGCCTTGACCACGGGCCGCCCCAGGCCTCCCGCGGCGGGGGCCGGTGCCCTGGGCTGGGCTTTTTGTCGGTGCGATATGACACCTTGGGCTGGTGACGACCGCCATGCTCGACCTGATCCTGCCGCCCCGCTGCGCCGGATGCGACGCGCCGGGCTCCCTCGTCTGTCCCCGCTGCGCGGCGGAGAGACGAAGCCGCCGCGGACCTGCCCGGCTCGTCGAGATAACCGCGTTCGCGCATTC
>NZ_JBEXUE010000523.1:0-6616 GCF_040614275.1 Streptosporangium sp. NPDC006013 | reverse complement strand
GCGGCCCCCCGGCCAGGCTCAGGGCCGCGCCGTAGGCGAGGCTGCGGGCCCGCTCGACCGCCGTGTAGGCGTCCGCGAGCTGGTGCTTCACCGCCTGGAAGGTGCCGATGGCCCGGCCGAACTGCCTGCGCTGGAGCACGTGCCCGACGGCCGCGTCCAGGGCGCCCGCGGCGGTCCCCACCAGGTCGGCCGCAACACAGGCGCGGGCTCCCGCCAGCACCCGGTCCAGGTCGCCGAGCGGTAGCTCCCGGCACTCGGCGCAGGCCACGCCTGCCTCGCCCCCGAGCCGGAACGCCGGGAGCGGCCGGGAGGGGTCGATCAGGGTCCCCTGCCCTACCGGCTCGATCCCCTCGGCCTCCGGATCGACCACGACGATCCATGCCCGGTCCGGGCCCTTCACGATCAGTGTGAACGCGGCGGCACCGGGGCCGCCCAGGACGTGCGCCCGCTCGACGTGGCACCGGCCGCTCCCGTCGACGACCCCCTCGGCGATCCCGAAGCCCGCGGGCGCCCGCCGGAAGTCCTCGCGGTGCACCCCGGCTCCGACCTGCGTCCGGAACGCGAGCGCCGACGCCAGCAGGGGAGCGGTCAGCAGGGCGCGCCCGGCTTCTTCGAGCATGACCACCAGGTCGATCACCCGGCCGATTCCGCCGAGGTCCTCGGGTATCCCGATGTCGGCGTAGCCGCCGTCCGCGACCGTCTCCCACCCGTCCGGCACACCGCCGTCGAGGGTGGCACGCATGACCGCCGGGCCGTGCAGCGATCGGAACTGGGCGCGGGCGGTGTCGGCGAGGGCGAGGGTGTCCTCGTCCGGGGCTAGAAGCTGCCAGTCCGTCATCTTTGTCCGGGTTCTCCTCGGTGGAGTGGGATAGCCGTCAAGGAAGATGGTACTGGATTTTCGCCTTTGCCTGTATATGATTTAGATGTTAACTATGAGCCCGCTCGGGGAGCGTGTACCGCTTCAAAGGTCGTTGCGGGGCGCTTGACCTGCGGATCGGCCTGGACGGCGGCTCAGGCAAGATCGGTTCTTGTGTCTCTCCATCTCTCTACCTGCTCATAATCCGGGTGTTCGGCGCTGGGCCGAAGTGAGGTGATGTACCCCGAGTTCGGTGGAGTCGCTTTGGATGACATGAAGGCGGGCTCGGTCATCCCATCACCGTGCCCGTCGAGTCCGCGTTGCGTGGCCGGGCACGGCCGAAGGCGGCGAGTCCTATCTCCAACCCGGTGTGCTCACCGGCGACGCGGCTCTCACCGTCGATCACGGCCCGCATCAGGCGCCCGACCATGGGGGCGTTCTTGAACTGGTTGCCGCTGGTCCCGATCGCGACGTAGAAGCCCGCGCGTTCGGTGCCGTCGTAGATCGGGGTCCAGTCCTCGGTGACGTCGTAGACGCCGGCGATACCGGTCGGCCTGCCGGGCACACCGAGGTCGGGAAGGCGGCGGGCGGCACGCGTGACCTGTGCCTCGAAGACCTGCCGGGTGGGGTTGGGATTGATGGCGTCGGGATCGTCGACCCACTGCAGCTCGTCACACTCGGGCTCGGTGCCGCCGACCAACAGCCCGTCACCCGGGGCGCCCCGCATATAGATGCCGAGGTCGAGGTCGGCGATGCACGGGCCGATGCCCTCGCCGTTGTAGCCGGCCGGCGCGGGCATGTGGTGCACCTCCTGGCGCATCGGCCGGACGGTGATCGACCAGTCTGCGCCGACGCCCGCCAGCGCGTTCAGCTTGCCGGACCACGGCCCGGCCGCGTTGATGACGACGGGCGCGCTCACGGTCGTGCCGTCGTCGAGCCGGACACCGCTCACCGCACCGTCGCCGAGGACGGCGATCACCTGACGTCTGAACAGGAACCGCGCACCCCGCCGTTTCGCGCCGTTGGCGAGGTTGACGGCGGCCAGACCCGGGTCGTCGACGAAGCCGGCGTCCGGGGTCCACAGCGCACCCAGGCGCTTGTCCGTGTCCTCCCAGAAGGCCGGATCCTCGATGCGCTTCGGAGGCCAGAACCGGCCAGGGGCGAGCCCGGGCATCCGGCGGGCCAGCTCGTCGGCCTCCCAGACCTCGTACGGGATCCCCGCCCGGTCGAACATCTCGAGGACACGGTCCATCGGCGCGATGTCGACGTCCATGAACACCTTGCCGACGCGGTGGAACCTCGCCATCCCGGCGTCGTCCACGCCCTCGAGGTGGTCGGCCCACCTCTCCCAGCAGTGCTTGGACTCCCAGGACAGCGCAATGCCGTCCCAGGTCGAGTAGTTGAACCGGATCACAGCGCTGGACGCGCTGGTCGACCCCTGGCCGGGCCCGCTCGCCTTGTCGACCACCACCACCGAGCGGCCCGTCTTGGCCAGCTCGAAGGCGATCGAGGAGCCGATCACGCCGGCACCGACCACCACTACGTCTGCTGTCACACTCATGTGCAAAGTCTCGCCTCGTGTCAACGCAGGGCCCACCGACGGCTGTCGAGGCTTCCCTGTCCCCGGTTCGTCACCTGCCGATAAGCCCCTGCAGGCGGGCGAGCTTCAGCCCGAGGTGCAGGTCGAGCCGTACGCCGCCGCTTTTCAGGGACAGCCCGGTGATCTCCTCGATGCGTCCCAGCCGGTAGTACAGCGATGTGCGATGCACCTGCAGCCGCGCCACCGTGTGCCGCGAGTCGCAGCCCTCGTCCAGCCAGGTCTCCAGGGTCTCGGCCAGCGTGCCCTCGTGGTCGGACTCCATGAGGGTGCGCAGCCCGTCAGGGATGGCGTCCTCCGGCAGGTCGGAGAGCGGCAGCTGCACGAGCAGCCGGTAGACGCCGAGGTCGTCCCACGCGGTCACCGTGCCGAAGCCGGTCACCTGCTGCGTGACGTCGAGCGCCTCGCGCGCCCGCCGCGCGCTCACCGAGGCGCGCGTGGGCCCGTCCACGACGGGACCGATGCCCACCCGCACCTGGACGCTGTCACCGAGCTGCTTGACCAGCTCGTCCTGCACCTGCTCGGCCACCCCTCGCAGGTCGGCCGCCCCAGGCGGACGTCGCCCGGCCAGGAGCAGCACACCACGGCCGCCGGCACGTGCCATCGACAGGCTGACCAGCGGCGTGGCCCGTCGCCCCGCCCGGCGCAGCACAGCGTGCAACGTAGTGCGCAGGTCCTCCTGCTCGGCCGAACTGGCCTGCACCACGAGGACCGCGACCGAGCAGGCAGGGGGCAGCATCTCCTCGTCGGCCAGCAGGTCTGCGGCTGCGGAGCTGACCGCGGGGTCGTCGGAGATGAGGTCCCGTAACAGCTCGCGCTCGCGGCTGTCCCGCAGGTCGTCGACGAGGCGCTCGCGGAAGAGCAGCTGGCCCGCGTCCGCCGCGGCCTTCGCCGCTGCCTGCACCTCGTCCGCGGGTAGCCCCTCCGCGGGCTCGATGATCCAGAGGTAGCCGAACAGGAGCCCCTGGCAGCGGACAGGAAAGCAGATCCGGGGCAGCAGTTCGATCTCAGGCCGCCCGGCCACGCGCACCGGCCCCTCGGCCGTGGCGATGCCCTGGGCGACGGCGTGTGCCACGACCTCGTCCGGGGCGCGCATCTTCATGATGCTCGAGATCCGGTGCCGGTCGATGTGGTCGTCGTGGGCGGTGTGACAGATCAGGTTCATCTGAGGGTCGTCGATCGCCACCGCCAGGCCGATCCGGTCCGCGAGCGCCTGCGCGACCCGCTGCAGCTCATCCACCTCGCACCACCACCCCTGCGTACGATGATTTTGCCATCCTCGCTCGTGAAGGGGACGAGCGGGCGCGTCGATACGTCGCCGGTCAGGGGCTCGACAGAAGGCGAGCCGAGCGGCACGGAAGGTGATCGTCATGGCAGGACGGTAAGTGGCGTGCGCCACGTCCGCCGGCCGGCCGCGGATGGAAACCCGGGCCTGTCCGTTCACCCCTTGTCGAGGGCGGTGGATCAGCCCTCTTGCCGCCAATCATCGCACGCTGTGCCACAGTCGGACCTTCGGGCACGAAGGGGGTCAGCCGCGGGCCGGCATGTGCTGCTGGAACCAGTCCACGACGCGGGTGCAGAAGTCGATCAGAGCCGGGAATCGACGGACGCCGTGGCCTTCCTGCGGGTAGATCACGAGCTGGGACTCGACGCCGTGCTCGAGCAGCGCCTGGTGGAACTCCTGGGCCTGCGTCGGGGGAGTGCAACGGTCCAGGGCACCGGCGATGTTCAGGCACGGGGTGCGCACCTTGCCGGCGTGGGTGACGGGGCTCCTGGAGTGGAACTTGTCGCCGGGGACTTCCGGGTTCCCGTTGAGGAACAGCACGTCGAAGTAGGGGATGTTGCTGGTGAAGTGCTGGCTGTACCAGTTCGTCACGGGTGAGAACGGTACGGCGGCAGCCCAGCGCTGGTCCTGGGTGACCAGCCACGAGGACATGTAGCCGCCGTACGACCCGCCGATGAGGCCGACCCTGGCCGGGTCCACGATCCCGCGCTCGACGAGAGCGTCGATCGCGGACGTGAAGTCGGCCGTGTCCTCGCCGCCCATGTCCCCGAAGACCAGCCGGGCGAAGTCCTGCCCGCGGCCGGAGCTGCCCCGCGGGTTGGGGCTGAGGACGGCGTACCCCTGGGCCACCAGCAGCGGGGTATAGGAGGAGGACATCGACCACGTGTTCCGGTAGGCCCACACCGGGCCACCGTGGATGTTCACCACGAGCGGGAAGGGCCCGTCCCCGGCGGGGACGCATAGGATCCCCTCGATTCGCAGCCCGTCCGGTGCGGACCAGGTGACCGTCTCGGCCTTGCCCGCGACCGACAGCAGGTACTCGGTGCCCGGGTGTCTGATCCCCGCGAGCTCGACCCGGCCGTCACCCAGCACCACGACCCGTTGCGGCACCGAGTAGCCCTCCTCGACGAGCACCACGCGGCCGTCGGCGGACCAGGCCGCCTCCGGGTAGTCCGTGCCGCAGCTGGTGTCCGTGCTCGACCACAGCTCGGTGATCTTCCCGGTCACCGCGTCGTAAACCGCGGCGACGGTCTCCAGGCCGCGGATCCCCAGGATTCCCAGGCGATCCGCGTCGATCCACTGGGCCGCGGTGACGTCCACCTCACCGGTGTCGACCCGCTCGAAGGCAGCATCGGGAGCGCCCACCAGCAGGTCACCCGCGATGGCCCCGCGGTCGCTGCCCACCGCCTCGACCACCGCCAACCGTCCCCCGGAAGGCGAGGCCGCGGGCCAGCCGAGCTGCACCTCGGAGCGGGCCAGTTCGGTAACCGCCCCGTCGAGGCCCAGGCGGGAGAGCACGGCCGTGTACCAGGCGGCCTCGCCCGGAGCAGGGCTGGTGACCGCGACGACCGCGTCGGGGCCGAGCCAGACCGCCTCCCAGATGTTGAGACCCTCCGGCGACAGCCTGGTGGTCGTACCTGCCGCGAGGTCGTGGATCCACAACGACCGCCACGACTCCTCCGTCACGCCGATCTCGACGCGCGGGTGCCAATCCGGCAGCTCCTCCTTCGGCTTGTACGTCGTGCCGCTCCCCTGATCACTGGCCAGATCGGCACCGAGCCCCGCCACCCCGAGCAGCACCTTCGTGCCGTCCGGCGACCAGGAGCAGTACTCCACCGTCCCGGGCACGGCCGGGGTCGCCTCCGCCTCCCCCAGCTGACCGGTGCGCAACAGGTACAGCTGGAACCGGCCCGCCTCCGTACGGTCCGACAGGAATGCCACCGTCGCCCCGTCCGGGGAGAAGCGTGGTTGCCGCGAGGAACCGGACGGCCCCGTCAGCGGCCGCAGGTCCGCACCGTCGACCAGGAAGCAGGCCTGGCGTGGAAGGCCGGCCAGCTCGTCGTACACGAGGCCGGTCACGGCGATCCGCGACCCGTCGGCGGAGCAGGACGGCTCCAGCAGCTTGTACGGCTGTCCCAACGCCGGCTCGTGCAACCGCCGGAAATACTCTTCGACCTGGTCCCAAGTGGCGCTGCCGCGCACGTCCCCACCGCTCATGGGCGGACCCTACGCGATGGGGCGGTCCATCTCCTATCGACTCAGGTCGAAAACCGGAGGGCTTGGACTCTACGGGTGTCGAGGCCAGAACTCCTTGCAGGGGCCGGTGGAAGGCCGCGCACTTCACCGGCGGATGCTGAACTCGATACCTTGGTGACGACATCGTGGCCCTGTCCCGCACGGCCTTCGACGACGACGCGGGCGGCGCACACGACTTCCACGACGCCAATTTCCTGACGTTCCATCGCGTCGAGAACTTCCGCACCCGGAACTCGATGTGATGTCCAGACCGGCGGGAATCATCTGCCCGCTGATCACCCGTTGACCGATGCCGAGGAGCTCGACGAGGAGGCGACCGCGACCCAGCTCGACCGTCTGGCCGGCCGGATTGACGGCATCATGCTCCTCGGAATCACGGGCGAACTGGCGCTCCTGCCCGCGAGTGTGGCCGACCGGCTGACCGAGGTTGTGCTCGACCGGGCCGACCCCGGCCTAACCGTCATGCTCGGCATCGGCGACGCCGGCACCAGACGGGCTCTGCACCACCTGCGGCGAGCGGCCGGCCGCCCGTCCACGTCCAGCAGGTCCGGCTCTCCGGCGCCAGGTCGTACATCGTCCGGCTCGTGGCGGGGGAGAGGCGTCAACCACAGACGTCCCGGCG
>NZ_JBEXUE010000522.1:0-6657 GCF_040614275.1 Streptosporangium sp. NPDC006013 | reverse complement strand
CTTTCGCTGGTATTCGTTCCCGGCGGGAGGGGGCGGGGGCTTCTTCTTTCCGGTGGAGTATCACGGAGCCCGGGGTGTCGCTGTGCTCGTTTGGTAACGGTGACGTAACAGGTCTTTACTGATGATTCCGCCCGGTGGTTGACTCCGATCATTCACTGTAAGCGCTTCCACCTTCTGCCGCCGTCGAGTGTAAGCGCTTCCACTCGCTGGGAGATCGGACGACAGGTGTCAAACAGTTACGAAGGTCAGGGGGCGACCATCTACGAGGTCGCGCAACGGGCGGGCGTCTCCATCGCCACCGTCTCCCGGGCTCTGCGCAACACCGGCCCCGTCGCGGCCGGAACTCGCGAGAAGGTGCTGAGGGCGGTCGAGGAGCTCGGCTTCACCCCGAGCCGCCTCGGTGTCTCCCTCGCCCAGGGCCGCCACGCGGCCAACGGGATCGTCTTCCCCGACCTGTCGGGCCCCTATTTCGCCGAGGTCCTCCTCGGGTACGAGGAGGTGGCCTCCGAGCTCGGCCGCTCCGTGCTCATCCTGTCCACGCGCGGGCGGGCCGCCGTGCAGGACCTGGTCAGGGATCTTGTCGGCCGGGTGGACGGCATGGTGATCTTCGGCAGGACCGTCGAGGACGCCGTGGTGGACGAGATCATCAGGAGCAGGACGCCGCTGGTCCTGCTCGCGCGCGATCCCGTCGAGCGGGCGGACGCGGTCTGCAGCGAGAACACCGCGTCGGCCGAGGCGCTCACCACCCACCTGCTCGGACACGGCTACTCGACCTTCGCCCTGGCCGGGGACGACGACCGGGGCGACGTCACCCAGCGCTGGACGGGAGTCAGGCGGGTCCTGTCCGGCCACGGGATCCGGCCCCCCGAGCCATTGCCCTGCGAGCTCACCGTGGAGGGCGGGTACGCGGCGGGGCGGACGCTACTCGGCGGGAAACCCGGTGGAGCGCGCCGGCCGGAGGCGGTGATCTGCGCCGACGACCAGGTGGCCCTCGGCGTCATCCTGGCGGCCGAGGAACTCGGCCTCGATGTGCCGGGCGACGTGGCGGTCACCGGCTGGGACGACATCATGGCCGCCCGCCACGCCAGGCCCGCCCTCACCACGGTGCGCCAGCCCATGCGCCTGCTCGGCGCCCGCGCCGCTCGCGCGCTGGACGAGCTCATCAAGGGTGCTCGTACCGTCCCGAACTCCGAGATTCTCCCCACCCAGCTGATCGTTCGATCCAGCTGCGGTCCTCACCCCCTGGAGGAAAAGTGAAGAAGTACGCCGTCGGGATCCTCGCGTTGGGACTGGTGCTCGCCGGGTGCGGCCGGAGTGGTGGAGGGGCCGCGGAGCAGGCGAGGGACGTCGACACCGGCAAGGCCACCGGCGAGGTCACGGTCTGGGCGATCGGGGCCGAGGGGGAGGCGCTGGGCGCCTTCGCCAAGGACTTCGAGACGGCCAACCCCGGCATCACGATCAAGGTGACCCCGCTCGGCTGGGACGTGGCCCACGACAAGATCACCGCGGCCATCGCGGGGAACGCCACCCCCGACATCACCATGCTGGGCAGCACCTGGATGGGCGAGATGGCCAAGACCGGCGCCCTCGACCCCACCCCGGCCGGCCTGATCGACAAGTCGACGTTCTTCCCCGGCGCGTGGGGCACGGTCGAGGTGGACGGGACCGCGTACGGAGTGCCCTGGTACGTCGAGACCCGCGCCCTGTACTACCGCAAGGACCTCGCTTCGAGGGCGGCGGTGCAGCCGCCCGTCACCTGGGAGGAGACCACCGCCTTCGTCAGGGCGCTCAAGGAGAAGGGGGGCGCCTCGCTCGGCGTCGAGCAGAACTTCCGGCAGGGCTCCTGGCAGGAGGTGCTGCCGCTGGTGTGGCAGGCGGGGGGCGAGATCGTCTCGGGCGGGAAGTGGACGCTGGACACGCCCCAGATGGTCCAGGCGCTCAAGCAGTACGGCTCGTTCTTCGAGGGCGGGCTCTCCAGCACCGACCAGCCCACCGGCGCCTTCCCGCAGACGTTCGTCAAGGGGAAGGTCGGCGCCTTCTACTCGGGGCCGTGGATGATCGCGGGCCTGGAGAAGGAGGGCGGCGACGGCTTCGGTGAGAAGTTCGCCGTCGCGCCCTACCCGAAGGGGAGCGCGGGAGGCACCAGCCTGGTCGGCGGTAGCGACATGGTGGTCTTCAAGGACGCGAAGAACCGCGACGCCGCCTGGAAGTTCCTGCGCTGGCTCGTCGACCCCAAGGTCCAGGCCGCCTGGTACACCAAGGTCAACGCGCTGCCCAGCGTCGAGGCCGCCTGGCAGGACCCGGCGCTGACCGCCGACGAGCGCGTCACCGTCTTCGGCGAGCAGCTCAAGGACGCCAAGGCCGTCCCCGCCGTCCCGACCTGGGAGCAGGTGGCCAAGGTGATGGAGACCGAGATCGAGAAGATGGCCCTGGGCAAGCAGACGGCCGAGGAGACGGCCAAGACCGTCCAGGAGCAGGCCGAGACCATCGGGACCGGGGTCTGACCATGGTGGTCAGCGAGCGGGTGGGCTCGCGCGAGTTCACCGGACCCGCCCCCGTCAAGGAGCGGCGATCCGGGGGAGGATTCCGCCGTACCGGTCTGGCCTGGCTCTTCGTGACGCCCTTCGTCGTGATGTTCGCGGTGTTCTGGGCGGGACCGCTCCTCGTCGAACTCGGCATGAGCTTCACCGACATGCGCAGTACCGACGTGCGCGATCCCCTCGGGGTGAACCTCGTCGGGCTCGACAACTACCTGCGGCTGTTCGACGACGAGCTCATGCGCAAGGCGGCGGTCAACACGCTGATCTTCGTGGTGACCGCGCTCCCGCTCACCATCGCCCTCGGCCTGGGCGCGGCCGTGGCGCTGAACTCGGGGATCGCCCGGCTGCCCGCCGCGTTCTTCAGGCTCGGTTACTACCTGCCGTACGTCACCAGCATCATCGGCGTCGCGGTGGCCTGGAGGTTCCTGCTCGAACCCGACGCGGGACTGGTCAACCAGGTGCTCGCGGCGGTGGGCGTGGACGGCCCCCGCTGGCTCGCCGACGAGAACCTGGCGCTTCCCGTGATCATCGTCATGACCGCCTGGCGGAGCTTCGGCTTCGACATGGTCGTCCTGCTGGCCGCCCTGCAGGGCATCCCCAGGGAGCTGTACGAGGCGGCGGAGGTCGACGGCGCCGGACGCTGGGAGCGTTTCCGCTCCGTCACGCTGCCGATGCTCCGCCCGGCGCTGCTGTTCTGCACCGTCTACAGCTCCATCGGGTTCGCCCAGTTCATGGAGGAGCCGCTGGTGATGACCCGGGGAGGTCCGGCGGGAGCGACCACCTCGGCGTCGCTCGCCATCTACAACCAGTTCGGCTCCGGCAACTACGGCTACGCCGCAGCCGCCGCGAGCGTCCTGTTCACCGTGATCGTGGCCCTGGCGGTCCTGCAGTTCCGGGTCGGGAGGTCCAGGTGAGACCGGTTCCGGGCCGGGAGGCCCGGGTGAAACGCCGCTTCTCCACGTACGCGCTGCTCAGCGCCGGACTCGCGCTCGTCGTGCTCCCGTTCGTCTGGACGCTGCTCACCTCGTTCAAGCCGGAGACCGAGATCAGGCGGGACCCGCCGGACCTGCTGCCGGTGCAGTGGACGCTCGGCAACTACGGCGAGCTGCTGGAGAAGATGAACATCACGCAGGTGTTCGTCAACAGCGCGGTGGTGGCCCTCGCCACCGTCGCGGGCAACCTGCTGTTCTGCTCGATGGTCGGGTACGCCTTCGCCAAGCTGGCCTTCCGCGGCAAGAACGTGCTCTTCGCACTGGTCCTGACCCAGATGGCGCTGCCCGCCATCGTGGTGATGATCCCGCAGTTCGTGCTCATCGCGAAGCTCGGCCTGGTCAACACCTTCCTCGGGATCATCCTGCCCGGCCTGGTCACCCCGCTGGGCATCTTCCTGATGCGCCAGTTCATCGCGGACATCCCCGACGAGCTGATCCACGCCGCGCGGGTCGACGGCGCCAGGGAGTTCCGGATCTTCTTCCAGATCGTCATGCCGCTCTGCAAGCCCGCCCTGGCCACGCTCGGCCTGATCACGTTCCTCGGCTCGTGGAACAACTTCCTCTGGCCCGCGGTGGTGGCCCAGAGCGAGGACAGGTACACGCTGCCCGTCGCGTTGGCGATCTTCAACGGCTACCAGGGAACCCAGTACGGCCTGCTCATCGCCGGGGCGGTGGTCGTCGTGCTTCCGGTCCTGGTCCTCTTCGTCTTCCTGCAGCGCTTCTTCACCCAGGGCATCGCCTCCACCGGACTCAAGTAACCCACGTAAGGAGCCCCCGTGCGTCGTCGTCACGCGGCCGCCCTGGCGGCCTGTCTCGCCCTGATCACGGCCGCCCCCTCTCCCGCCTCGGCCGCCCCTTCCCCCGCCCCCTCGCTCTCCCCTTCCGCGTCTCCCCTCGTCTCCCCCTCTGCCCCCTTGACAGCTAGTCCCTTGACGGCGCCCCCCCTGACAGCGGCGCGTCAGCGGGAACTGCTGCGCCGCTACGCCGCGGACACCTGGAAATCCATGGACGCGATGGCCGACCCGGCGACCGGGCTGCCCTCCGACAAGATCGACGGCTCGCTCGACCCCGGCACCCGCGCCAAGGTGACCTCGCCGACCAACATCGCCACCTACCTGTGGAGTACGGTGGCCGCCCGCGACACCCACCTCATCTCCCGGGGTGAGGCCCAGCGGCGCGTCGCCAGAACGCTCGGCTCGACGGCCAAGCTGGAGCGTCACGCCCCGACCGGCCAGTTCTACAACTGGTACGACCCGCACACGCTGCGGATCGTGCGCACCTGGCCGGAGAACGGCTCCGCCGTCCAGCCGTTCCTGTCCAGCGTCGACAACGGCTGGCTCGCGGCCGCCCTCATGATGATCCGCAGTGCCGTGCCCGAGGTCTCCAAGCAGGCCGAGGCGCTGCTGAGCGGCATGGACTTCGAGTCCTACTACGACCCGCAGGCGCGGCCCGACGCGGGCACCGGCCTGCTGCGCGGCGGGTTCTGGCCGGAGAAGCCCACCGGCTGCTCGGTCGAGAGCGACTACAACGGCTCGGGAACCACGGTTTACTCCACCTGCCACCACTACGGCGCGCTCACCGAGGCCAGGATCGCCAGCTACGTCGGCATCGTCCTCGACCAGCTCCCGCCCGAGCACTACTACGGCATGTGGCGGACCTTCCCCGACACCTGTGACTGGTCGTGGGCCGAGCAGAAGCCGGTCGGCGCCTGGCGCACGTACATGGGCGTCAACGTCTTCGAGGGCACGTACGGCTACCGCGGCATGCGCCTGGTGCCCACCTGGGGCGGCAGCATGTTCGAGGAGCTGATGGTGACCCAGCTCGTGCCGGAGGACGTCTGGGGCGCCAGGAGCTGGGGCCGCAACCAGCCGGTCTACGTGGCCGCCCAGATCGAGCACGGCATGAACGACGCAAAGTACGGATACTGGGGCTTCTCCCCGTCCAACGACCCCGCCGGGGGCTACCGCGAGTACGGCGTGGACGCGATCGGCATGGACACCCCCGGCTACACCTCCGACCAGGAGCGCACCTCCGTCGACTACGGGTTCGAGGGATGCCGCGAGGGCCAGGCGGAACCCGAGTCCTACGGGGACGGCGTGGTCACCCCGCACGCGTCGTTCCTCGCGCTGCGCCACGCGCCGGACGCGGCCCTCGGCAACCTCGCCAGGCTCAGGGCGAACTTCGACTCCTACGGACCCGGCGGTTTCTACGACGCGGTGGCCGTGCGCAGCGGCAAGGTCGCCAAGCAGTATCTCGCCCTCGACCAGGGAATGATCATGATCGCGCTCGGCAACGCGCTCGCGGGCGACAGCCTGCGCCGCCACTTCGCGACCCGCGACGTCACGGCCAAACTCGCCCCCGTGCTGCGCCAGGAGGAATGGGCCGTCGTGCCCCCCAGGTGAGCCGTACTCCAACGTGCACATCCATCAACCGACCATCGGGGAGACGTATCCATGAGCACGGCCGATGCCGCACGCCGAGACTGGCAGGCCCGCATCCACAAGGCGTCGGGGGAGGTGACCGCGGCCGGACCGGTCGAGGTCGCCGCCCCCCGCGACCTGCGCGCCGACAGCGGAGGCGGGCACGTCACGCTGACCTGGGAACCGGTGGCCGGGGCCATCGGCTACATCGTCCACCGCGCGCCCGCCGAGGAGGGGCCGTACACCTCGACCAAGCAGCGTGACGTCGACGTACCGGCCGTGCCGGATCCGCGCTACGTCGACACGCTCGGGGAACCCGCCTGGTATCGGGTCGCCGCCATCACCACCGTGGAGCGGACCGGCCCCTTTGCCGGACCGGTGTTCGCCGCGCCGCTCGCCGCGCCGGGCGCGGCGGCCCTGCGGGTCGACGCCTCAGCGAGCACGCGGCCCCTGCCCCGGCCGTGGAAGTACATGATCGGCTCCGAGCACCTGTCGTACATGCTGTCCGCCGACACCGTGGGCGGGCGCCCGATCGGCCCCGAGCTGACCGAGGCCCTGCGGACGATGCGGGAGGAGCTCGGCGTCGAGACCGTGCGCGCCCACGCGATCCTCTGCGACGACCTCGGCGTCTACCGGGAGGACGGCGGGAAGCCCGTGCACGACTTCACCCGGGTGGACGAGGTCTATGACACGATCACCGCGTTC
>NZ_JBEXUE010000521.1:0-6687 GCF_040614275.1 Streptosporangium sp. NPDC006013 | reverse complement strand
ATCATCACAACAACACTCTTCCCAAACCCCACCATATACCTATCTCTCCCCATTCCGGGGACGGCCGGGCACGTTTTCTTCCGGGCCGGGCCTTCCCGTTCTTCCACCTGCGGATCCGTCGGTGCACCGGGCGGGAATCAGCTGCGCCTAGGATCTGTTGACGCCGGTGGCATCGACAGAGGGAGAGGCACGAGCACTGATGGACGTCCGGAATGTGATCATCATCGGATCGGGTCCCGCCGGTTACACATCCGCTGTGTACTCCGCGCGTGCCGACCTCAACCCACTGGTCTTCGAGGGATCCGTCACCGCCGGTGGCGCCCTGATGAACACCACCGAGGTTGAGAACTTCCCGGGCTTTCCCGACGGCATCATGGGCCCCGACCTGATGGACGGGCTGCGCAAGCAGGCCGAGCGGTTCGGCGCCGAGCTGGTCGCCGACGACGTCGTGGAGGTCGACCTGGCCGCCAGCCCCAAGGTCGTCAAGACCGCCACCGACACCTTCTACGCCAGGTCCGTCATCCTGGCCACCGGTTCCGGCTACCGCGAGCTGGGCGTGCCCAACGAGAAGCGCCTGTCCGGCCACGGCGTGTCCTGGTGCGCCACCTGTGACGGCTTCTTCTTCCGCGGCCAGGACATCGTGGTCGTGGGCGGCGGCGACACCGCCATGGAGGAGGCCATCTTCCTCACCCGGTTCGCCTCCTCGGTGACCGTCGTGCACCGCCGCGACGAGCTGCGCGCCAGCAAGATCATGCAGGACCGCGCGTTCGCGAACGAGAAGATCCGCTTCGTCTGGGACAGCGAGGTCGTCGACGTGCTGGGCGAGAACAAGGTGAGCGGGGTGCGCCTGCGCAACCTCAAGACCGGCGAGGAGTCCGAGCTGGCGGCCACCGGCCTGTTCATCGCGATCGGGCACGACCCCCGCACCGAGCTCGTCAAGGGCCAGGTGGAGCTCGACGACGAGGGCTACATCAAGGTCGACGCCCCCTCGACCCGCACCAACCTCGACGGCGTCTTCGCCGCCGGCGACGTCGTCGACCACACCTACCGGCAGGCGATCACCGCCGCGGGCACCGGATGCGCCGCCTCGCTCGACTCCGAGCGCTGGCTGGCCGAGCACGCCGGCGAGTGACGCCGGCCCGCGAGACAGACGGACATCAGGTATAAGCCACCCATCAGGACAGAGGGAGAGTAGGACATTGGGGACCATCAAGCACGTGACCGACGCCAGCTTCGAGGCCGACGTCCTCAAGAGCGACAAGCCTGTGATCGTCGACTTCTGGGCCGAGTGGTGCGGTCCGTGCCGGCAGGTGGCGCCGATCCTGGAGGAGATCGCCGGCGAGCAGGCCGAGAAGCTCACCATCGTCAAGCTGAATGTCGATGAGAATCCGGCAACGGCCACAAATTACGGCGTACTCCAGATTCCCACCCTGAACGTCTATAAGAACGGAGAGGTTGTGAAGCAGATCATCGGTGCCAAGCCGAAGGCCATGCTGCTTCGCGAGCTCGAGGGCATCATCTAGGCCCCCTGCGGCCGGCCGCCCCCCACGGCGCCCGCCGTATCACCCGCTTCCGAGCGGCACACCCACCCACAGAAAGCCCCCCGCCTCACCGCGGGGGGCTTTCACATGCGCCGGGCGTACCGGGTCTCGGCTGCCAGATCGTGGGCATGAAGGAACGCGCGGACTCCAAGGTGGCGCCGTACGGGCTCCAGGGGGTCTCAGACGGGCCGCAGGGCCCTCTCCGGACTCATGCTCCCAAGGAGCCTCTCCAGTGCCACCTCGACGTCCTCACGCCACGAGACGGCGTTCTTGAGCTCCAGGCGGAGGCGGGGGAAGCGCAGGTGCGGACGGACCGTCTTGAAACCCACGGAGAGCAGGTAGTCGGCGGGCATCAGGCACGCGCCCGGCTGCTCCCACTTCAGGTCGCCGAACGCCTCGATCGCCCGCACCCCGCGCCGGGTCAGGTCCTTGGCCACGCCCTGGACCAGCATCCGGCCCAGGCCGCCCCCGGAGAACTCGGGGATGATGTGCGCGGTCATCAGCAGCACCGCGTCCGCGCTGACCGGCGAGGTCGGGAAGGCCACCGAGCGCGGCACGTAGTGCGGCGGCGCGTAGAGCACGAAACCGGCCGCCACCCCGTCCACGTAGACGATCTTGCCGCAGCTTCCCCACTCCAGCAGCGTGGAGGAGATCCAGGCCTCCTTCTCCAGCCCCGGATCACCGGCCTTCACCGCCCGATCCGCGTTGACGGGATCGAGCTCCCAGAAGACGCACCGGCGGCAGCGGCGCGGCAGGTCGTCGAGATTGTCGAGGGTGACGTTTGCCAGCCGACGCGACACCTGTTGGCCCCAATCCTGGCGAGACGAGTGCAAGCCATGGCGAAAAACGCGCGAAAACGGCGTCTCCAGCTGGCATCGTAGCTCAGTGCGGGTCTTGGTTTCAGGAGGTCCCATCCCCACACGCAGATGACCACGACCTCTGACGTAACCTGGTTTCTCTAATATGAGCGCTTTGTGCGCCACACAATTTAGGAGGTGGACCGTGCCCCAGGATAAAGATCACGGTCAGGCCATCGCTCCGACCCAGGGATCGCGTATCGACGCCTACGTCGACCGGTACGCGGCACGAGCAACCGGGATGGTCGCCTCCGAGATTCGAGCTCTTTTCTCCGTCGCGTCGAGGCCCGAGGTGGTCTCGCTCGCCGGCGGAATGCCGTACGTCACCGCCCTGCCCCTGGACGTGGTGGGGGAGCTGGTCGCCGACCTGGTCGCCAAGCGCGGTACCGTCGCGCTCCAGTACGGCTCCGGTCAGGGCGACCCGCACCTGCGCGAGCAGATCTGCGACGTCATGCGGCCGGAGGGCATCGAGGCCAACGCCGACGACGTCGTCGTGACCGTCGGCTCCCAGCAGGCCCTCGACCTGATCACCCGGATCTTCATCGACCCGGGTGACGTCGTGCTCGCCGAGGGGCCTTCCTACGTCGGAGCCCTGGGCACGTTCTCCGCCTACCAGGCCAATGTCATCCACGTCGCGATGGACAGCGAGGGAATCGTCCCCGAGTCGCTGGCCCAGACCATCTACGCGCTGAAGAGCGCGGGCAATCGGATCAAGTTCCTCTACACGATCCCCACGTTCCAGAACCCCGCCGGGGTGACGCTCAACGCCGTGCGCAGGCAGCAGGTCCTGGAGATCTGCCAGCGGGCCGACGTGCTGATCGTCGAGGACAACCCGTACGGCATGCTCGGCTTCGACGGCGAGCCCATGCGGACGCTCCGCGCCGACAACGCCGAAGGCGTGGTCTATCTCGGCTCGTTCTCCAAGACCCTGGCCCCCGGCTTCCGGGTCGGCTGGGCGCTCGCCCCGCACGCCATCCGCGAGAAGCTGGTGCTGGCGATGGAGTCCGCGGTCCTTTCGCACTCCTCCTTCACCCAGCTGGCCGTCGGCCAGTATCTCGCCACCCAGCCCTGGCGCGAGCAGATCAAGTCGTTCAGAGAGCTCTACCGCGAGCGCCGCGACACCATGCTCGCCTCGCTGGAGGCCCTGATGCCCGCCGGCGTCACCTGGACCCGCCCCGCGGGCGGGTTCTTCGTCTGGGCCACCCTCCCCGAGGGGCTCGACTCCAAGGCCCTGCTGCCCCGCGCGGTCGCCGAACGGGTGGCCTTCGTACCGGGCACCGGTTTCTTCGCCGACGGCAGCGGCGCGCGGAACATGCGGCTCTCCTACTGCTATCCGGAGCCCGACCGCATCCGCGAGGGCGTCCGCCGCCTGGCCGGGGTGATCGAGCAGGAGCTCCGGGTCCGCGACACGTTCGGAACCGGCTCGTCTCCGGACCGCGTCGGGGTCGACACTCCGGGCCCCGATCTCGCGTAACCATGCCGCACGGTAGGTGTCCCGTGACGACGGGACACCTACCGGCATGATCTCCTCCCACCCGGTACCGTACGGTGACTTCCTGTGCCGGTGCGCGGCGATAGATCCGGTCCGCCGGGAAGGCCGGGCCATGCGCGACGAGAGCGACAGAACAGGCTCGGAGCGGGCCTTGACGAGAGGTATGTCGGATGAGTGACCTGGGCCATGTGCTCGTCCTGGCGGGCGGACTCTCCTACGAGCGGGAGGTCTCACTGCGTTCGGGGCGACGGGTGAGTGAGGTGCTGCGAGGGGCCGGCATCTCCGTGGAGACCCGCGACACCGACGCGTCGCTGGTTCCCTCCGTGCTCGCGGACCCGCCGGACGCGGTCTTCGTCACCCTTCACGGCGGGGCGGGCGAGGACGGCGCCATCCGCACGGTGCTCGAACTCCTCTCCGTCCCGTACGTCGGTGCCGGCCCCGACGCCTGCCGGGTCGCCTACGACAAGCCCACCGCCAAGACCGTCGTCCGCTCCTTCGGTCTGCGCACCCCCGAATCGGTGACGCTGCCCAAGGAGACCTTTCACGACCTCGGCGCCTCCGCGGTGCTGGCCCGCATCGTGGAGCGCCTCGGCCTGCCCCTGTTCGTCAAGCCGTCCCGCGGCGGCTCCGCGCTCGGTGCGTCGATAGTCCGCAGCGCGGAGGAACTTCCCGCCGCCATGGTCGGCTGCTTCGCCTACGGCGACACCGCGCTGATCGAACGCTGCGTCGACGGCGTCGAGGTCGCCGTCTCCGTGGTCGACCTCGGGAACGGGCCGGTGGCCCTGCCTCCCGTGGAGATCGTCCCCGACGAGGGCGTGTACGACTACGCGGCCCGCTACACCGCCGGGCACACCGAGTTCTTCGCCCCTGCCCGCCTCTCGCCCGAGGTCTCCGCGGCCTGCGCCGAGATGGCCGTGACCGCGCACACCGCCCTCGGCCTCCGGGACATCTCCCGCACCGACCTGATCGTCGACGCGGACGGCCTGCCGCACTTCCTCGAAGTCAACGTCGCCCCCGGCATGACCGAGACGTCCCTCCTCCCCATGGCCGTGGAGGCCGCCGGCGACGACCTCGGCACCCTCTGCCGGATCCTCCTCGAACAGGCCGCCGCCCGCGGCGCCTGACCTCCGCTCGCTCCCCTGGGAATGGTCGAAGCGCGCGACAGGGGCCGGGCGGGGAGCCTGGAGCGCGGCCCTGGGGGAACACCGGCGGTCCGATCATCAGCCGATCACGGGCCGGTAAGGGCCCGAACGGGTGAGCGCGGCGGTTCGGTGGAGGGCCGCCGAGAGCCCCCGGGCCGACGGGAAGCCGGCCGGAGCGGACCAGGGGGCCGTACCGGTGAGCGAACCGTCCCCCTACGCTGGCCGTGTGCTGACCTCCACCCCATTTCCCAAGAGCTTCGCCAGTGACAACCACGCGGGCGTGCACCCCGCGGTGCTCACCGCCGTCCTCGAAGCGAACACCGGAGACGCCCCCGCTTACGGCGAGGACGTCTGGACCGCCGCGATGGAAGACGCCTTCGGCGCCGAGTTCGGTCCCCAGGCGACCGTCTACCCGATGTTCAACGGCACCGGAGCCAACGTCGTGGGGCTGGGACTCGCGCTGCGGCCGTACGACGCGGTGCTCTGCCCGGTCACCGCCCACATCAACACCAACGAGTGCGGCGCGGCCGAACGCGTGCTCGGTGTCAAGCTGGTCACCATCCCCACCGATGACGGCAAAATCTCCGTGGACGACATCCGGGGCCGGCTGTCCGTGCTGGGGGATGCGCACCACTCCCAGCCCAGGGTCATCTCCATCTCCCAGGTGACCGAGTGTGGCACCTGCTACACCGCCGACGAAGTCGTCGAGCTCGCGGAGTTCGCGCACGCGCACGGCCTCTTCCTGCACATGGACGGCGCCCGGCTGGCCAACGCGGCGGCCGAACTCGACTGCTCGCTCCGCTCCCTCACCACGGACGCGGGCGTGGACCTGCTCAGCTTCGGTGGCACCAAGAACGGCGCCATGGGCGCCGAGGCGCTCGTGGTCCTCCGCCCCGAACTGGACGCCCCGACGCCGTTCCTACGCAAGCAGGGAATGCAGCTCGCTTCCAAGATGCGCTTCGTCTCCGCCCAGCTGACCGCGCTCCTCACCGATGACCTCTGGCGCGAGAACGCCGCCCACGCGAACGCCATGGCCCACCGCCTGGCCGAGGGCGTCGCCGACCTCCCCGGCGTCTCCCTGCGTTACCCGGTGCAGTCCAACGCGGTCTTTCCCGCCCTCCCGGAGAAGGTCATCGCGGAGTTGCAGCAGCGCTATCTCTTCCATGTCTGGGACGCGGCCGAGAACGTGGTCCGCTGGGTGACCTCCTTTGACACCACCACCGAACACGTCGACGCCTTCGTCACCGACATCCGGCTCGCCGTCCAGGGGGCGGCCGGCTCCTGAGTGACGGCTGTTTCACGTGAAACAGCCGTCCACGCGAGCCCGCCATCCCCGAATGTGAATCTCGGCGTTCCGGTACGGCACCCCTGCCCGTCCCCGTCGATCGGCACTCGATGTTTCACGTGGAACGGCGCCGTCTCCGTCGCGGCGGCAGGGGGCCGCACCGGCCAACCCCGGCGCGCCGGCGTCAGGGGCGGAACACTTGGCAGCCGTACGGCCCTGAGGCCTCGCGTGCGCGTGCGGCAAGGCGTATTGAACCCGAGGGTTTCACTCGACCGTCGCGGTGGCGTACGACGGCCAAGGAGGGGCGTCGGGAACATGAGAACGGCCTCCCTGTTTCACGTGAAACAGGGAGGCCGTTCGAGCGGAGAAC
>NZ_JBEXUE010000520.1:0-6689 GCF_040614275.1 Streptosporangium sp. NPDC006013 | reverse complement strand
GCGGGCGACGGGGCCCGGGCCGCCGGGAGTGACGTCGGGCAGGGCGGCTACCGCAACCATCGGGAACTCCTCCTCTGCAGCGGCCGGCGCGCGGCGGCTCGATAGGCCGAGGAGACGGTACGCGATCTACTGGCCTTTCGCTCCGACATCGACGACCCGGCCGTGACCGCTTGGCAGATCACGGTGGTTCCCGTCCTGGGGGAGGAACTCGCCGCGGAGGTCGCGCAGACCGGGGAGATGTGCCGGGAGGCGGGCCGGTTGCCTGATGGCGCGGTCAGCCGGGGTGATCAGGCAGGTTCGGGAGTGATGCCGTCCAGAGCCTCAGCGGGCCTGGCGCTGTCCGAAAACGTTAGAGGCTTCCCCTTTTAGTGCTGACACGCCGGGAAAGACCGACATGTCACCTCATCGAGACTTCTACCACATTTTGTAGAATGTAACCATATGCAATAAGAATGTCCTGTTAATGGGGTCGCCCGCTGAGGCGGCCTCGAATTCCGATTTCACTCCAGGTTCGTGAGAAAAACTCATAAGCCCCAAAACGGCTGAGATCCACCGAACATCCCCCATCTCAATCACCATGCGTAAGTAACTGTGGCCGGAATCTGTCACTCCACCTGCATTCGAGGTCTTGCGCCTCCCTGGCATCAATGGTTAGCTCACTTACATGACAGGCGTGCCAACGTGTACGGCGGGTGAAATTCAGGCCGAATTAATCGCGATTCGTCCACGCTAGGTCTCCTCCAGATCCCGATCATCGGCGACATCGCCGCCGGACTGATCCGAACTGCTCGAACAGGGCGTGAACAGAGGGCAATGAGGCCCTCTCATGTCATCTCCCGCCATCGTCGATCGACATTCCCCCTCGAAGTTGGACCGTTCCAATCTGCCGGAACGGCTCAGCAGCGGCACGAATGCCGCCCCCGTGCCCCCGTATGCCGAGGATCTCTTTCCCGCTCGACGCATCACCGCAGATCACGCGTTTATTCGCGAGAACCTTCATGTGATCGCCTGGGAATTCAATGCACCATGCTCGAATTCTCGTCCAGGCGCGACCACATGGGCGTTCTCGACGCCGGATCATTGGAGTCTGCTCCATGACGAGTTCACTTTCCGACGTCCAGAGTTCACTTCCAGAGCCGACGACCGGCGAAGGCTACCGGTCACCCATGCCGGGCCTCGCCGCGGCCTTCGACCCCGAACGTTTCCACGACGGCGCCGTGGACATCGTCAGCCGCCTGACGACGTATCTGGGCGACCGGTCGGTCCGGGGACTCGACCTCCTCGATCCGGCGGTGCTGCTGAAGGCCGCGCGGGAACTGATGACCCCGGAACGGCGGCGCATCGCCGACTTCGACGCCGACCGGGTGAACCAGATCGTCGACCTGTACACGGAGACCGGCATCCCGGTCTACTCACCCGGCTACATGGGACGGCAGTTCTCCGGCGTGGTGCCGCTGGCCAGCCTCATCGACCTGGTCGGCTCGGTGGTCAACCAGCCCTCCTCCTTCTATGAGGCCGGGCAGCTCCCCAACGTCGCCGAGCGGCTCATGGCCGAGGAGCTCAACCGGTTCATCGGCTGGGACCGCGACCGGTTCGCCATGGTGACGACCTCGGGGGGCTCCCTGGCCAACCTGACCGCGCTGCTGGCCGCCCGCAACCGCGCCTTTCCGCAGATCTGGACGCGCGGCGCCGGCGGCATGTCGGGTCCCCCGGCCATCGCGGTCAGTGAGGAGGCCCACTACAGCGTGACCCGGGCGGCCGGGGTGCTCGGCATCGGGGAACGGCAGATCGTCCGGCTCCCGGTCGACCGGGCCGGGCGGATCCGCCCCGATCTGGCCGGCCCGGTACTGGACGAGGCGCACCGGCGCGGTCTGCGACCGTTCTGCCTGGTGGCCACGGCCGGGACCACGTCGATGGGTGCCTTCGACCCGCTGGAGGAGCTCGCGGCCGTGGCACGCCGGTATGGTCTCTGGCTCCATGTGGACGGGGCGCACGGGGCGAGCCTGCTGCTGTCGGACCGGCACCGGGACAGGCTGCGCGGCATCGAGCAGGTCGACTCGCTGACCTGGGACGCCCACAAGATGCTGTTCATGCCGGCGCCGTGCACGCTGCTCTTCTACCGCGACGGCGCGGCGGCGCGCGGTGCGTTCCGGCAGCGCGCCAGCTACGTCTTCGACGAGGAACCGGACGTCTACAGCGCCTACGACAGCGCGGACAAGAACTTCGAGTGCACGAAACGCCCGATGATCATGCCGCTCTGGACGGTCTGGTCGGTCTACGGCCCGGCGCTGTTCGCGCAGAGGATCGACCGGCTGTGCGCGGTGGCCCGGCAGGCGTACCGGATGCTCGCCGCCGAGCCGGACTTCGCCGTGGCGCATGAGCCGGAGTCCAACATCCTGTGCTTCCGGTACCGGCCGGACGGCCTGGAACCGGCGACCGTGCACCGGCTGCAGCTGGAGATCCGCAACCGGATCCGGGGCGGCGGGCGCTTCTTCATCTCCAAGGTCGACATCGACGGGGTGGCGGCGCTGCGCGTGGTGGTGATGAACCACCTGATCGACGCCGACCACCTGGCCATGCTCATCGCCGAGATCAGGGACATCGGGCAACGGGTGCTGCGCGCGAGCGCCGCGGCCCGGCACGACCAGCGGAATGGGAGTCATTCATGACCATGACGGATTTGGACATCGCCGCCTCGACGGAGCTGGCGGCACGGCTGATCCCCGAGGAGGAGCTGCGGCCCCGCTCGGTGGACGACGTCACCCGGCTGCCGTCGTTCGCGGGGAAGCTGGAGGAGTGCGGGCGGCTCACCGGGGTCCCGTACTGCGAGTCCCCGCTCGACCTTCAGAACGCGCTGGTGTTCCGCCGGCTTCAGCAGCTCGTCGGCGTCGCCCTGCTCAACCCGCTGTGGCGCGAGCGGCTGCACTACTTCGGGGTCCGCGGCGCCCCCGCCGACATGTCCGAGTGGGAGCGGATCCCTCTCTCGGACAAGACCGTGCAGCGGGACATGTTCATGGGCGCGCGGGCCGGGATGGTCGTGCCGCTCGGCCACGGCGGGTTCGAGGTGGTGGCCAGCGGCGGCACCGGTGACGGCATGCCCCTGGAGATCGTGTACTCCCTGCGGGAGCTGCGCGACACCTACCGCATCGCCGGGGCGTTCATGGGCGCCTACCAGCTCGGCCGCTACCTGCGCGGCCCCGCGCCGCGCTGGCTGTTCACCACCCTGGCCGACTACCAGATGTGGAGCAGCGGGACCATGGTCGGCGGCGTCCTGTCCCATGTCCCGGGGGTCAACTACATCGGCGCGGGACCGGTGAGCGCGCCGGTGCTGGAGCACATGTTCTCCTACCCGGGCCACAAGGCGCTGATGGGCATCACCGCCGGCATCGCGCTCCTGCCCGAGCTGGGCGCGGGCCTGCCCCCGCACGCCAGGGAGAGCTTCCGGGTCGCCATGTACGGCAGCGGCTCCCTGCCGCAGCGCAAGCGCGACGAGCTGCGGGCGTTCTTCCCCAACGTGTCGATCCTCAGCTACTTCGCCGCGACCCAGGCCGAGTGCGTCGGGCTCCAGCTCGACCACACCTCGCCGGCGCTCTCCGCGGTGCCGGGGCTGCACCTGGTGGAGATCGTGGACGAGCACGGTCGTGCCGTCGCCGAAGGCGAGGAGGGCGAGCTGGTCGTCACCCGGCTGCACGCCGACGAGACGCCGCTGCTCCGGCTCAAGCTCGGCGATCGGATGATCCGCCGCCCCGCCCTGAACGGTCCCGGGCTGCGCGCCGAGCGATTCGAGTTCGCCGGGCGCACCGCCGACGTGCTGCACCTCAACGACAGCCAGTACTCGGCGACGCTGGCCTACGCGGCCCTGCGCGGGCGGCTGTGCTCGACGGTCGGCGTCGACCTGGACCTGGTCGCGCACGAGGTCCAGTTCCACAACCACCGTGAGGACCGGACCCTCACCCTGCTGGTGGCGGTGGACGACGCCGAGGGCACGGCCGCGGCCGTCGAGCACGCCCTCGGCCCGAGCGGGACGCGGCAGCTGTTCACCCAGGCGCTGCCGAGCTCCCTGTCGCTCTTCAACGACCGGGAGGCCAACGCGGCGGCCATCGAGCAGACCGGATACGGGTTCCGGCTGGTGTTCGTGCCACCTTCCTCACCGCAGATCGAGCGGACCACCGTCGGCAAGACGCCACTGGTCAGGGACCGGGGCTGAGCACCTGGTGGCCCGTACGCCCGAATGACATCCGACAAGGGAGGATCGATGAAAGACAGGATCAGCATCGTCGTGATGGTCGACGCCGTCGGGGCGTTGTCCGACCGGACGCTGCACAACGGCAACCTCTCGCTGGTCGACGACAGCTCGGCGGGGAGCCGGCACCAGGGGACTCCCGACCTCGTCACGGTGGTGGTTCCGGGACAGGTCGTCCAGTGGACGCCCATCCACGTGGACGTGCAGACTCCGGTCGAGATCCAGGCCATCGAGTTCCTGTCCGGTGCGACCGTCTCGCCCCCGGCCGACCAGACCGTGCCGCCGTACCCGGTGGAGCCCGGAACCGTTCCGGCACCCGCCGCCGTGCCAGGGACGGGGGCCGACGCCACCGATTCCAACGGGCACGAGAACTACGACCTCCTGGTGTGGGAGGGCATCGTGCCCTACGACATGACGCCCGGTGTCCCGTACCGGTACCGGCTCTCCCTCAAGCTCCACGAAGGACCCAACAGCGTGCTGCACATCGACTCGCCCGCGCTGCTGCGCGTGTGAGCCACGTTCTGCGAAAGGCGGTTTCATGGCCCAGCAACACGGGATCATCGTGCTCTTCGACGTCGAGAACGCGCTCCGGACGCGGTCGCTCGACGGCAACACGTACTGGTTCGACAACATGAAGTTGCTCGGCTCGGTCGGGGTGGGCACCGAGCAGCTGGTGACGATCGTGCCCGGCACCCATTTCCTCGACGGGTCGCAGGCGACCGAGCAGGTGCTGAACTGGTTGCCCGCGGCGCTGGGGTCGATCCCCCCGACGGTTCCGCGCAACTACCTGGCCGAGCAGGAACGCGCCGACGACCGGCGCACGCTGGAGGAGCTGGCCGCGCTCAGCGGCGAGGGCGGTGTGAGCGGCGCCGATCTCAAGCGGCTGCAGCAGCGGGTCGGCAAGCGCGCCCGCAAGTCGGGCGGCGGGCGCGGCCTCACCGAGGCCAAGCTGCTGGACGTCACCGGCAGGACCACGAGCAGCCCCGGCGCGTACAACTACCCGGCTCCGGTGATCACCGATATCACCGGCCAGGCCGTCACCGAGAAGATCATGTACCCGGCCCAGTACGGGTCACCCGACATGATCTACGACGGCTGGTACTGGGCCGCGACCGTGGACACGAGCCGGCCCGGGGTCTACCCGTACACGGTGCACGTCCAGCTGCACGAGCTGGTCGAGCAGGACGACGAGCTGGTCTGGGAGTCCGTGGACCTGACCTGCGAGTCCAGCCTCAAGATCATCAACGATCCGAAGCGCAACGGGTTCACCGGCGCCGGACTGGGCGTGCTGCCCCTCCCGCCCGTCCCGGCCGCCGGCTGACCTGGTCCGAACCGGAGCATTCTCGACTGAAGGAGCCGTATGCCCCCGAGGAACAGACAGTCCGAACGCCGGCCCGCCCGGCCCGTCCGGCCCGTGACGATCACTGCGGTGATCGACCCCGTGGCCGCGCTGGCGTCGGAGAACCTGGACGACAACCTCTATTTCTATGACACCAACGGGGCCGCAGGGTCCACCGGGTTCGGCACCCCCGAGTTGCACAGCCGGGTACGCAAGGGCGACACCCTGCTGTGGAACGTGATCCCGCTGGAGTGCGAGACCTACGTGGCCCTCGCCGACATCGAGATCGACCCGCGGATCGCCGAGCCCACGCGAAAGGTGTATCCCGGCACCGACATCGTGTTCTGGACCGCCGAGGTCAAGCAGGACCTCACCGAACCGGTCCCGTACCGGCTTTCGTTCCTGCTCGGCACCGTCGGCACGCCGTTCACCCCCACCGCCCGGCCGGCCCTGGCCGGTCCCGTCAACGAGGGAAAGGGAGGCCGATGACCCAGGAATACGCGGCTGCGGACTTCGCCGATCGCGGCCAGCTCAACTCCGTCCAGCTGAACGTGGTGACCCTCGTCGACATGGAGAAGGCCGCCGCGACGAAGTCCCTGGACGGCTGCCTCTACATGATGGACAACAGCGTCGGCGGGGCCGGGCAGGGCAGCGACCACCTGGAGACCATCTGCAAGCAGGGGCAGGTGATCAACTGGATCATCCGCCCGATCGACATGCACCGCCGTCCGGACGGCACCTGGCCTCCGATGCCGAAGATCAACAACCTGGTCTTCCTCGACATCGAGAAGGGCGACGAGGACGACGTCGCCGAACGCCGGATCATGACCGAGCTCAAGATCTACGGCGCTCCCGACCGGATGCGCGACCAGTACACCGCCGTCTACTACTACTGGGCCGGGGCGGTGATGAGCGACGCCCGGCCGGGGCTCTACCGCTATCGGTTCGTCCTGGAGCTGGAGAAGGAGCACGGCACCGACAAGCTGTACCTGAACTCGGCCCGTTATCCCGCCCTGCGGGTAATGCCCGTCTGACGGTCTCCGGGACCGCGAGCACGATGCGGTGAAGGTGGAGGTCATGGTCGCCGCCGGGCGGCGACCCAGACCC
>NZ_JBEXUE010000519.1:0-6706 GCF_040614275.1 Streptosporangium sp. NPDC006013 | reverse complement strand
TGGCGGGAGATCGAACCGAGACCGGAAACCAACGGCTTAGTCGATTTCAGATTTAGCGCCTGACCGTTATCGCTATGATTTCGCGCGGCCGGTGGGCCGCGCCCTTCGTGTCACGCGTGTGGATCGCACGCGTGTGGTCACCGCCTGGCGGGTTCGCGCCCGGCGGGACGTTTCGCGGAGGCCGCGTGCCCGGCGGAAGGCCGGGTACGCGGCCGTTCGGTGGCTCCGGTGGTCGCGGAGGGCGGATCACCCACACCGGCCGCCCGGTCGGTCAGCAGCTCAGGTTGTTGCCCGGGGTGGTGCCGAGGATCTGCGTGAAGCTCTGGTAGGCGTTGATCCGGCTCTGCACCTGCGCCGGGTTCCTGCCGTCGCACTCCAGGCTGCCGTTGATGCTGCGGATCGTCTGGCCGAAGCCGTGGCCGTTGACCATCGCGTTGTGCGCCGTCATCGTGCCGGGGCCGTTCTGGGTGTTCCAGTACCACAGGGCGGTCTTCCAGGCCACCGCCGCGTCGTTCTGCACCAGGTACGGGTTGCCGAGCAGGTTGATGCCGAGCGCGTCGCCGGCCGCCTTGTAGTTGAAGTTCCAGCTCAGCTGGATCGGGCCGCGCCCGTAGTAGGCCGCCTGGCCGGCGGGGCAGCCGTAGGGCTGGCTCGCGTCGCAGTAGTGCGGGTAGTTCGCGGTGTTCTGCTCGACTATGTGGACCAGCCCGCCGGTCTCGTGGTTGACGTTGGCGAGGAAGGCGGCCGCCTCCTGCTTCCTGACGGTGTCACTGCCGGTCTTCGCGAAGCCGGGGTAGGCGCTCAGCGCGGCGGTCAGCCCGCTGTAGGTGTAGAAGGGGTTCCGGTTCGGGAACATCTGGTTGAACTGTGCCTGGCTCACCACGAAGCCCGAGGTGGGCGGGTCGGTGGGCGGCGTCGTGCCGCAGGTGTACGGGTCCCAGTACCAGGTGCTGATCACCGGGTCGTAGCCCGGGTTGTCGTGCTCGGCGATGTAGTACCTGCCGTCGGTGTACTTGACGATGCTGCCGGCGACGTACCAGGTGCCCGCCGCCCAGTTCGGGTGGTTGCAGTTGCCCGTGGGCGGCGTCGTGCCGCCACAGGTGCCCTTGTCGGCCCAGACGTCGGCGGTGCCCGGCCTCTCGTTCTGGGTCCACCACTTCGCGGACCAGTTGTGGCCGTTGTACGAGGCGGTCATGCCACCGGTGTAGACGGCCGAGGAGCTCCACGCGGCCGCGCAGCTCTCGGCGGAGGCGGAGGACGTCGGCAGGACGACCGCGAGCACGCCGGTGACCGCCAGGGCGGCGAGGGCGGCCATGATGCGCTGTCTCAACACTTGATCACTCCCATGGGGGGAAACCGGATGGTGTGGGGTGTCCGGACGGTCGGACTTTCGCGCGGTGACGGCCCGCGTCATCGCGTTCGCGCAGCTCATACCTGGATCGGGCGGGTCTGCCGCGAGGTGCGTGGCTACCAACTCGATCTTTCTCTTAAGAAAGTTTCCTAAGAGTTGCCGTGATACTAGCCTTGACAGATCACTGTCACAACCCGTTCGGACATCGGGTCCCGCCATTGCGGGCCGGGTGCGTTCCAAACGCGGGGAATCTCACGCGCCGCCGGTTCACCGGGGCACGATCCGTCCGGTTAGCTATTAAATGTAACTTTTATCGGCGTTTAGGGTGCCACTATTGCGGCATGTTGGAATCCCTCGGGCTCGATCCTGTGGAGGAGCGCGTCTACCGGTTCCTGGTGACGACCGCGGAAACGGATGTCACCGACCTCATCGGGAATCTGGGCATCGATGCCGAGACGGCGGAGACGGTGCTGGTCGCCATGCGGGTCAGGGGACTGATCAGGACGGTCTCTCCCGGCAGGCGGCGGTTCGCCGCGGTGGCACCGGACATCGTGCTGGGCTCGCAACTCCTCCGCCACCAGCAGGCGCTCGACTGGGCGCGGCGTGAGGTGGAGCGGCTGTCCGAGGAGTACCGGGACAACGCCCGCCGCCGCGACGCGGGCCTGCAGGTCGAGGTCCTGTCCGACCACGCCGCGTTCCGGGAGCGGTTCGACCGGCCGTTCGAGGGTTACCGGGAGCGGGCGACGCCGCTGCGGATCATCGAGGGGACGATGCCCTGCCCGCTCGGCTCCGACGACCTCTACCTGCTCGCACTGCTGGTCGCCGGCGTGCCGGACACATCGATCGCCGCCCAGCTGGGGGTCAGCCGGCGGACCGTGCAGCGGCGCGTCGCGAACGTCATGGAACTCGCCGGCGCCCAGACCCGCATGCAGCTGGCCTGGCGCGCCGCCACCGAAGGCTGGCTCTGACCCGCGGCGATATGGCGCCAGGTATAAAATGGCGGATCGGAAACGTGCATTAAAGGGCAACGACGCAGCTTGATGACGGTGTGCGGACGGTTGGGCGCACCGCCTTGACATATGTTTCCACCCCATCGCAACCAAAAATCGATCATTTTCTCGGCGTGATTACGCTGACACGGCTCGCGTAGCGTTGTTCGCGGCGCACGTTGCCGTTCCGTTGTTCTCCGCCCCTTGAGGCTTACGGTAATCGGGCGCTGCGGCTGTGGAATGAGCGCTCCGGCGCTCTGAATTTGCATAGGGCTTTGCCGTGGCAATGGCTATGTGTGCTTGCTGTCCGCTACGGTAGAGAGTGTGACGGTATGGAATGTTTGATTACCTCCGGCACCGAGGGCGCCCTGTTGCAGTGACCCGTGAGCAGGAAACTCTCGCCGTCGGCTGACCGATCGGGAAGTGTCTTCGTTCGGAAGAGGGGTCTCCGCCTTCAAGGCTCGAACCGGCGAACACCACTGACGAAGGGGTGTCGTTCCCCATGAAAAGAACGGCGAGATTATGACTTCTGGTTACGTCTGTCTTTGCGGTGCTTTTTGCCATGACTGGAGCGGCCTCCGCAAGCCAAACCGGCGACGCAAGCTCCACGGGCCGGCACGGTAACGGCCGGCACGGCCAAATCCCAGCTGGGTTAAGGAAGTCGGCCCCGGTTGGCGAGGAAACGCTGAAGTGGCCTGTCATCTCTTCTCTCCCTGCTGTCTGACAGGAGGAGGATCATGAGGATGTTCGCGCTTCCAGAACCGCGGAGAACCCAGCGGCGGCCCGTGCTCGCGCTCGCGGTGGCCGTCTTGACGATCGGCGCCCAGGGCGCCGCAGCACCCGCCGCCCATGCCGCCCCGCTCGCGACCGCGAACGCCGTCGAGGGGACGCCGCGGGGCAACGTGGTGATCGAGTGGAACCGGACCCTGCTCAACATCGTGCAGACTCCGCACGCGCCGCCGACCACCGTTCACCCCACCCGCAGCTTCGCCATCATGAGCGCGGCCGTCTATGACGCGGTCAACGCGATCAGCCGCGCTCACCCCCTCTACGGCACCGGCTTCACCGCCCCGCAGGATGCCTCCCGTCCCGCCGCGGCCGCGACGGCCGCGCACGACACCCTCACCGCCCTGTACCCGGCGCGGAAGCCCAGCCTGGACCGGCAACTGGCCGCCGACCTCACCGGCATTCCCGACGGCCGCGCCAAGCAGGAGGGCATCCGGGTCGGTGCCCAAGCGGCCCAGGCCATCCTTACCCTGCGCGCGCATGACGGCGCCGACGCCACCCCGCCGCCCTACACCAGCACCGGCAAACCCGGCGACTACCGGCCGACCCCGCCAGACTTCGACCCACCGGTGTTCACCCACTGGGGCAAGGTCACCCCATTCGTGCTCCATACCGGCGATCAGTTCCGCCCCGCCGCGCCCCCGGCGCTGGCCGGCCCTGTCTACGCGGCCGCCATCAATGAGGTCAAGAGCATCGGCGCCGCCCACAGCACGACTCGCACGGCGGAACAGACCACGACCGCCAAGCTCTGGGGTGCCCCCATCCAGAACTACTGGTACAGCATCGGCCAACAGGTCGCCCTCGCGCGGCACAGCGACCTCGACCAGTCGGCGGACCTGTTCGCCCTGCTCAACCTCACCATCGCCGATGCCACCATCGGCGTCTACAACGCCAAGTACCACTACCGGTTCTGGCGGCCGATCACCGCCATCCGCTCCGCCGCCGGCAACCCGCGGGTCAAACCCGACCCCGCATGGACCCCGCTTATCACCACCCCTCCCGACCCGTCCTACCCGGGCATGCACAGCGCGATCGGCACGGCCGCCGCCACAGTACTCGCCGGCTTCTACGGCGACCGCAATGTCTTCACCCTCACCTCACCCACCGCGTCCAGCGTGACCGAGACCTACACCAACTTCAGCGCCGCCGCGACCGAAGCCGGGCTCAGCCGCATCTGGGCGGGCGTGCACACCCGGATGGACCACCAGGCCGGCAACAAGCTCGGCACCACCATCGGCCGCTACGTGCTCAGCCAACTGAAGCTCGCCCCGGCCGCACCGGCTTCCCCGACCGCGAAGCCCCCGGCCGGCAGCGGCCCGGCCGGCGGCGGCCTTGCCGCAGGCGTCACCGTCGAGGTCCGGGACTCCAAGCTCGGCAAGATCCTCACCGACGGCCAAGGGCGCACGCTGTACCTGTTCGAGACGGACAAGGGCACCAAGTCGACCTGCTACGGCGCGTGTGCGATCGCCTGGCCGCCGCTGGTCGCCACGGGCAGGCCGCAGGCCGGCAGCGGCGCATCCTCCGCCCTGCTCGGCACCGCCGCCAGGACCGACCACACCACAGGGGTCACCTACAACGGCCACCCGCTGTACTACTACGTCGGCGACACCAAGCCCGGCGACACCAGCGGGCAGGGCCTCGACTCCTTCGGCGCCAAGTGGTACGTGCTCAACCCGCAGGGAAACAAGATTGACACGGGCTGAGCACCGTCGGTCGCCATGAGTCACTACACGGGCAACGCTGAGCGGGCTGTTGCGAGGGCGCCGACGGCCGGGATCACGGAAGGGAGCAGACGAACATGGGAGCAGCACGGACGATGTCACCCCGCCCGGTCTGGCTGCGGCCGGCGATGGCCGCCGGGCTCGCCCTGGCCGTGGCGGTGGCCTTGTACGCCTTCGGCCGGATACACACTCCGGACTACGCCGGCAGCCTGTTCGGACGCCGTGGCGACGACGCGAACCTGCTGAAGGCGCAACTCGGCACCGCCCTGCTGGGCCTGGCCCTCTACCAGCTCATACTGGCGCTGTGGATGTACCGGCGGCTGCCCGGGGCCGGTGCGGCCCCCCGCCCGGTACCCCTCGCCCACCGCATCGGCGGAGCCGTGCTGTTCGTGCTCTCCCTCCCCGTCGCCTACCACTGCATCACCACCTACGGAGTGCAGCTGGACAACGCCCGGGTCGCCCTGCACTCCCTCGCCGGCTGCTTCTTCTACGGCGCATTCGCCGCGAAGGTACTCCTCGTCCGCAGCCGGTACCTACCCGCCTGGGCGTTGCCGGTCGCCGGCGGCACCCTGGTCACCCTCATCGCGATCCTGTGGTCCTCGGCGGCACTCTGGCAGCTGACCCAGCCGTAGCTTGGCGGAGCTCCCACGGCGGTTCCAGCGCCGACCTGCGGAGATCAGGTCCCCGAAGGGCCGGCGAAGGAATCAGGGCGGCTTCACGGGGTTGTGATCATTGGTACCGCGAAGAAGACGATCATGGCGATCGCCACCGCGATGATGAAGCCGATCACTTCCCAGGCCCAGTCGTGGTGGGAGACCTTCGCCGACGCCTTGTGTCTGCGTGCCGCCCGGCGGCCCGCGCGCCTGCGGGATCCGGCCCGTCCGGAAAGCCGGAGCCCTGTCTCCGCCGTCCCGGCCTCGCCGGTCTCCGCCCCGGAATCGCCTTCCTGCGCGGTCGCCGGCTCGCTCCACTGCGCGTCGTACTGGTCCTGGGGTGCGGTGTAGTTCGGAGGCACGGTGTGCGGCGGGGTGTCCCCCGGCTCGTCGACCCGCATGATCCAGCTGGGCAGGCGCAGCTGGGCACGGCCCGCCGGGGTGCTGAGATGGTCAGGCCGGGGAGACCAGGCGGGGAGGGCCGCCGGGGTCTCGTCGGCCTGAGCGTCTGTTCCGGTGCCGGTCTCGTCGCCGGTCTCGTCGCCGGTCTCGGTGCCGGTCTCGGTGCCGGAGGGAGCGGCGTCCGTGAACCAGTTGACCGCGGGCGTCTGAACGGGGTCGGTGGCCCAGGTGGGCATCGGCGGCTGCACGCGACCGGTTTCGGGGTCGGGGGCCGGTGCCGGTGTGGCCCAGGTGGGCATCGGCGGTTGTGCGCGACCGGTTTCGCCGTCAGGAGTCTCCACCTGTGCGGACCTGACGGGGAAGAGAGGCCGGTGGTGCTCGGCGTCGGAGAGGGCGTCGAGCTGATCGGTCTGCAGGGGCCAGCCGGGGAGCGGGTGTGCGGTGGGGTGCGCGGTGGGCACATCGTCCAGCACATCGTCCAGCACATCTCCCGGCACGGGGCCGGGAGCCGGGGCGATCGTGAGGGGCGTGCGAGGGGCCTCGGCGGACGGAGCCTTGGGCGTCTCGACGGGCGTGGGATCGGCGGGCGGATCGGCGGGTGCGGCCTCGGGGCGGGGCGCGGCGGCGACGAGCCTGTCGGTGTAGACGCGGGCCGCCCGCGCCTCGGGGCTGAGCGGGCGGAACAGGTTCTCCCGTACCGGGGCATCCCCGGGGGCGCCCTCCAGCACGTCCCCCGGGATGGGCGCCGACAGCGGTGCCGAACCTCAAGGGCATCTACGCCAACAACGACACGATGGCGATCTG
>NZ_JBEXUE010000518.1:0-6712 GCF_040614275.1 Streptosporangium sp. NPDC006013 | reverse complement strand
GATGCCGAAGTGCAGCGTGCGGCCGTAGGGGTTGCCGGGGAAGTCCCTGGTCTGGAACTCCTCGGGGATGAAGGACGGCTCGCCCTTCATCGTGGGAGAGACGTCGGTCACCCCGCACACGGCGTGCCAGACCTCCTTCGCCCCGACCCCCTCGGCCAGCGCCTGGATCACGGTCCGGCCGCCGAGATCGGCGATGACGTAGTCATGGGCCCACGACTCGGCGTACTGGTCGCCGAAGTGCAGCTTCATCCGCTTCCAGAAATCCGACAGGCGCATGCCCCAAGTATGAGACCACGCCGGCGTGCCGCGGCCCGCGCCCGGCACGCCGCACGTCGGCGGCGTCCCGGTCGCCCGGTCCCGGTGAAAGGGAGCCCCGGGGACGGGGGCCGGCGGGGGCGGGGTCCGTGCGCCGGCGGGAGTACGGGCCGCCACGGGGGCAAGGCGGACCGCCGGAGCACGCGGGAACCGTAACCGAGGGCGACCGGCTCGCGGCTGAGGGGCGGCGCGGACCGTCAGAGCACGCGGGAGCCGTACATCTCGCCGAGGGGGTCGGCGAGCAGTTCCACGCGCGCCCCGTCCGGGTCGGTGAAGTAGATGGAGGTACCGCTCTCCACCTGGTGCGGCACGCCCGCCGCCGCCAGCTTGCCTCGCAGGCGCTCCCAGGTGGAGGGGTCCACGGAGATGGCGACGTGGTGGAGCCCGCCGAGGACCTCCCGGTAGGGGCCGAGGTCCAGCCCCGGGAAGTCGAAGAAGGCGAGGAGGTTGCCGTTGCCGATGTCGAAGAAGAAGTGGTTCGACCCCTGGTAGTCGCGGTTCTCGAAGATCTCCGTGAGGGGGAACTCCAGCAGGTCCTGGTAGAACCTGATCGTCGTCTCGACGTCTGAGGAGATCAGCGCGAAGTGGTGCAGCCCTCTCGCGCTGCTCGGCGGACGGTTCTCCCCGAGGTGCTCCGCCTTGATCCGCTCGCGTTTCGCCTCGATGGCCTGGTAGTCGATGCTCATCGTTAGCTCACCACTCAATGCGTCCTGTGTTCGCCAAAGCATGCCTGTGGCGACAGGAGCCAACCTACTCCTGGGGCGGGCCGTGCCGTCAGTGCCCCGTCGGTGCCCCGTCGGTGCCCCGTCGGTGCCCCGTCGAACGCCTCCGGCGTACAGACCCGGTGATCTGGCGGTGGCACCGGTCGATCACGTATCCGCTGCCGATGAGCCGGCCACCGGCCTGCGGCAGGCGGTGACGGGTTCTGTCGGTGGCGCCGTGCAGTATGGGCGGTGGCCCGGTTGGTCGGCCGAGCCGGGAGGCAGGGGGCGCGATGAGCGAGACGGCGGGCGCGGACGGGGCGCTGGGGCACTTCACCCGGATGACCAGGGACTGGTTCACCGGGGCCTTCGCCGCGCCGACCGCGGCACAGGAGGGGGCGTGGGCGGCGATCGCCCGGGGTGACAACACCCTGGTGGTCGCCCCCACGGGCTCCGGCAAGACACTGGCCGCCTTTCTGTGGTCGCTCGACCGGCTGGCGGCCGGGCACTCGGCCACCGGGTCTCTCCCGCCCGGCGAGGACGCCGGGTTCCCCGGAAGCGCCGGAGCCACCACCACGATCATGGACGCCCCGGCGGGCGCCACCGTCCCGGACATGACGGGCGGCACGGGCGCCAAGGGGAGGCGGAGCCGTTCCCGACGGGACGAGGAGCCGCCGAGGCTGTGCCGGGTCCTTTACGTGTCGCCGCTCAAGGCTCTGGCCGTCGACATCGAGCGCAACCTCCGGGCGCCGCTGGCCGGGCTGCGACAGACCGCGAGCAGGCTCGGCCTCCCGGTGCCGGAGATCTCGGTGGCGATCCGCTCGGGCGACACCTCGGCCGAGGAGCGGCGCCGGTTCGCAACCAGGCCGTCAGACATTCTGATCACCACCCCCGAGTCGCTGTTCCTGCTGCTCACCAGTCAGGCCCGCGAGGCACTGCGCGGCGTGGAGACGGTCATCGTCGACGAGGTGCACGCGGTGGCCGCCACCAAGCGCGGCGCGCACCTGGCACTCAGCCTGGAGCGGCTCGACGCCCTCCTGCCCCGGCCCGCGCAGCGCGTCGGCCTGTCGGCGACCGTACGGCCGGTGAGCGAGGTCGCCGCCTTCCTGGGCGGGCCCCGTCCGGCGACCGTGGTCCAGCCGCCCGCGGGTAAGGAGATCGAGGTCGAGGTGGTCGTCCCGATCGAGGACATGACAGAGCTCGACACGCCGCCCACCTCCCCCGCCTCCGACGACGACCGGTGGCTGACCGAGACCCCGGCCAAGCGGTCGATCTGGCCGCATGTGGAGGAGCGGCTGTTCGACCTGATCGGGGGGCACAGTTCCACGATCGTGTTCGCCAACTCACGGCGGCTGGCCGAACGGCTCTGCACCCGCCTCAACGAGCTGGCGTGGGAGCGGCGGGCCACCGAGGAGGGCACGGAGGCGGACCCCGCGCACTGGGCCGAGAACTTCCCCGAGCTCCCCGCCTCCCTCTCCACCCCGGCGGCCATGATGGCGCAGGCCGGTTCGGCCAAGGGGGTCGTCCCGGAGATCGTGCGGGCCCACCACGGGTCGGTGTCGAAGGAGGAGCGTTCCCAGATCGAGGAGGCGCTCAAGTCCGGGCGACTGCCCGCCGTGGTCGCGACCTCCAGCCTGGAACTCGGCATCGACATGGGTGCGGTGGACCTGGTGGCCTGTGTGGGGGCACCGCCGAGCGTGGCGAGCGGCCTGCAGCGGATCGGCAGGGCCGGGCACCAGGTGGGAGCCGTCTCACGTGGTGTGATCTTTCCCAAGTACCGGGGTGACCTGGTCCAGACGGCCGTGGTGGCCGAACGGATGAGAAGTGGGGAGATCGAGGAACTGCGCTATCCACGCAATCCTCTCGACGTCCTCGCCCAGCAGATCGTGGCGATGACCGCGCTGGACGAGTGGACCGTCGACGAGCTGGAGGAGGTGGTACGGCGAGCCGCCCCCTACCGGACGCTGCCCAGAAGCGCGCTGGAGGCGACCCTCGACATGCTCGCCGGGCGCTACCCGAGCGAGGAGTTCGCCGAGCTACGACCGCGCATCGTCTGGGATCGGGTGGCCGGCACCCTGCGGGGCCGTCCCGGAGCCCAGCGGCTGGCGGTCACCAACGGCGGCACGATCCCCGACCGGGGGTTGTTCGGCGTGTTCCTGGTCGGGGAGAAGTCCTCCCGGGTGGGTGAGCTGGACGAGGAGATGGTCTACGAGTCGCGGGCCGGTGACGTGTTCGTGCTGGGCGCGACCTCCTGGCGGATCGAGGAGATCACGGCTGACCGGGTGCTGGTCACTCCCGCGCCCGGACAGCCGGGGAAGCTCCCGTTCTGGCACGGCGACACCGCGGGGCGCCCGGCGGAGCTGGGGAAGGCCATCGGCGCGTTCCTCCGCCAGATGTCCTCGGCGGGCGCGGACGCCGAGGCGGGAGACGGTGGTACGGAGAGCGCGCGGCCGAGGGACGCGGGGGCGGGAGCCCGAGGAACGCCGAGCTCGGTCGCGAGGAACGCAGGAACGGGAAGCACGAGAACAGGGCATCCGGAAACACCGGGCTCAGGGACGGGAAACCCGGAGTCGGGAAGGGCGAAGGCAGAAGCGGGAGGCGCGGGGGCGGGAAACGCGGGGACGGAAAACGCCGAGGCCGGAAACGCGGCACGGGACGGGGCGCTGGAGAGGATCAGGGCGGCGGGGCTGGACGGGTTCGCCGCGGCCAACCTGCTCGCCTACCTGGCCGAGCAGCGGCAGGCGACCGGTTATGTGCCCGACGACCGGACGTTACTGGTCGAGCGGTTCCACGACGAGCTGGGCGACTGGCGGGTGGTGGTGCACTCCCCGTACGGAGCACGGGTACACGCGCCGTGGGCGCTGGCGATCGGGCGGCGGCTGCGGGAGCGCTACGGCGTCGACGTGCAGGCCGTGCACTCCGACGACGGGATCGTGCTGCGCATCCCCGACACTCTCTCGGAACCTCCGTCCGACGTCGCCGCCTTCGACCCGGACGAGATCGAGCGGATCGTCACCGAGGAACTCGGCGGTTCGGCGCTGTTCGCGGCGCGGTTCCGCGAGTGCGCGGGGCGGTCCCTGCTGCTGCCGCGCCGCGTGCCGGGCAGGCGGTCGCCGCTCTGGCAGCAGCGGCAGCGCGCGTCGCACCTGCTGAACGTGGCCGGCCGCTACGCGTCGTTCCCCGTGGTGCTGGAGACGATGCGCGAGTGTCTTCAGGACGTGTTCGACGTTCCGGGGCTGGTCCGGCTGATGCGCGACATCGAGGCGCGGCGGGTCCGGCTGGTGGAGGTGGAGACCGGGAAGGCGTCGCCGTTCGCCGCGTCGCTGCTGTTCAACTACATCGGCGCGTTCATGTACGAGGGGGATGCTCCGCTGGCCGAGCGCCGCGCCCAGGCACTCGCGCTCGACACGAGTCTGCTGGCCGAGTTGCTGGGCCAGGCCGACCTGCGCGAGCTGCTCGACCCCGATGTGATCGCCGACACCGAGCGGGAGCTGGCCCGGCTGGACCGGCCGCTGCGCGACACCGAGGACCTGGCCGACCTGCTCCGCTCCCACGGCCCCCTGGTGGCCGAGGACGTGAGCGTGCGCGAGGGTGACCCGGCGTGGCTGGCCATACTGGAGGGCTCCCGGCGGGCGATCAGGGTTCGGGTGGCCGGGCAGGAGCGGTGGGCGGCGATCGAGGACGCCGCCCGGCTGCGCGACGCGCTCGGCGTGCCGCTGCCGGTGGGAGTGCCGCACGCGTTCCTGGAACCGGTGGACGATCCGCTGGGCGACCTGCTCGCCAGGCACGCCCGCACCCGCGCCCCCTTCCCCGCGAGCACGGCCGCGGCCAGGTTCGGCCTCGGCACCGCGGTCGTCACCGACGCGTTGCGCCGCCTGGCGGCCTCCGGGCGGGTGGTGAGCGGGGAGTTCAGGCCGGGTGGCCGAGGCGAGGAGTGGTGTGACGCCGGGGTGCTGCGGATGCTGCGTCGCAGGTCCCTGGCCAGGCTCCGCAAGGAGGTGGAACCGGTCTCCGCGGAGACTCTGGCCGTCTTCGCCCCCGCCTGGCACGGCATCACCGACTCCCCGCGGCGGGGCAGGCCGCCGATCGACGCGCTGGTGAGCGCGATCGAGCAACTGCAGGGCTCGGCGGTGCCCGCTTCGGCGCTGGAGACGCTGATCCTGCCCTCGCGGGTGCCCGGATACGACCCGTCGCTGCTGGACGAGCTGACGGCCTCCGGCGAGGTGATCTGGGCGGGGCAGGGGTCTCTGCCGGGTGGCGACGGCTGGGTGTCGCTCTACTTCGCCGACACCGCGCCGCTGCTGATGCCCGATCCCGCCGACATCACGCTGACCCCGGTGCACGGGGCGGTGCTGGAGGTGCTGGGCGGTGGGGGCGCGCTCTTCTTCCGCGAGCTGGCGAGCCGGGCCGGCGTTCTTCTGGCCGGTTCGGTCCCGGACGACCGTGCCCTGTCGGCCGCCGTGTGGGACCTGGTGTGGTCGGGCCGGATCACCGGTGACACGCTGGCGCCGCTGCGGGCCACGCTCGGGACGGGGCGCCCCGCGCATCGCCCGGCTCCGACCCGGCGTCGGCGGGCGGTGCTGCCGAGCCGGAGCGGCCCGCCCACGGTGGGCGGGCGCTGGTGGACGCTGCCCGCCCCCGCCGAGGACGCCACCCAGCGCGCCCACGCCCAGGCCGAGGTGCTGCTGGAGCGGTACGGCGTGGTGACCAGGGGCGCGGTGACCGCCGAGCGGCTGCCGGGCGGGTTCGCCGCCGTCTACCAGGTGCTTCGCGCCTTCGAGGAGAGCGGCCGGTGCCGCAGGGGCTACTTCGTGGAGGGGCTGGGCGGCGCCCAGTTCGCCCTTCCCGGTGCCGTCGACCGGATGCGCGCCATGTCCGTCTCACTCACCGCACCGCCGAGCGCGGCACCGGTACCCGACCCGTGGAGCTCCCGGAAGCCCGAGGGCGCGGGGGAAAGCGGCCGGCGAGCGGTGGTGCTGGCGGCGACCGACCCGGCCAACCCGTACGGGGCGGCCCTGCCGTGGCCCGCCCATCCTGGCGAGGTGTCCCACAAGCCGGGCAGGAAGGCTGGATCCCTGGTCGTGCTCGTCGACGGGCATCTGATCCTCTATGTCGAGCGCGGCGGTAAGACCCTGCTCTCCTTCTCCGGAGACGACCGCCTCCGGCCCGCCGTCGACGCCCTCGCGCTCACCGTACGCGACGGCGCCCTCGGCAAGCTGACCGTCGAGCGCGCGGACGGCACCGCCATCAACGATTCCCCCCTGGCCGCCGCCCTGGAGTCCGCGGGCTTCCACCCGACCCCAAGGGGGCTGCGCCTGCGAGCCTGAAGTGCCGCACGCCTTTCTCAAGCCGCACGCCTTTCAGCCGGCCGATGATGCTCAAGCCGGTCGCTAGTAATTCCCAAGAGGTTTCCAAATGCCATCGCGATGCTGGTCATGCAAGTCAACCGAAGGGGGAACAAATGGCGACCAACGGCAAGTCGGAGCTCTCCGCTCTGTCCGCGCTCGGCCGCGAACTGGACGAGGACCAGCTCGCGCAGGTCAACGGTGGCTACTACTGGGCGTGCTACCACTGGGAGGACTTCGCTCCTGGCGGCCCGGGTGCGCTTCGAAGCCCCGTGTTGACCAGCCCTGGCCATCATGAACTGGAGGTGTGATCCAGATGGCTACGTTGAACACAAGAGCGCAGACCGACCT
>NZ_JBEXUE010000517.1:0-6742 GCF_040614275.1 Streptosporangium sp. NPDC006013 | reverse complement strand
GGGTGGCGGCCCGTTCACGGCCCTCGCCGAGCAGGTCGTCACCCATCTCGTAGCGCGGCGACTCCACCTGGTGGCCCAGCAACCGCAGCAGCGCCTGCGTGGCCGCCGGCCGCGCCTGCGGATCCTTGGCCAGGCACTCGCCCACCAGCTCGCGCAGCCCGTCGTCCAGAGAGCCGAGCCTGGGCTCGGCGGTCAGGATCCGGTGGATCACCGCGGGCAGCACGTCACCGCCGAAGGGAGGTTCCCCCGTCGCCGCGCACACCACGGTCGACGCCCAGGCGAACAGATCGGCCGGCGGCCCCGCGTCGCGCCCGTCGAACTGCTCCGGCGCCATGTACGGCGGGGTGCCGACGAGCTGGTCGGAGAGTGTCGCCTCGGCGTCCAGCGCGCGGGAGATACCGAAGTCGATCACCCGGGGGCCGTCGCGGGCGAGCAGCACGTTGGCGGGCTTGAAATCGCGGTGCACGACGCCGGCCTGGTGGATGGCGGCCAGCGCGGTGAGGGTCCCGATCGCCAGCCTGCGCAACTCGGCACCGCGCAGCGGGCCACGCTCGCCGATGACCTGGGCGAGGCTGGGGCCGTCGACGTACTCGCTGACGATGTACGGCGTGCCGGAGACCTCACCGTGCTCCAGCACCTGCGCGGTGCAGAAGGCCTTCACCCGGCGGGCCAGCTCGATCTCCCGGTTGAAGCGCGCCAGGGTCTGGTCGGTGGCGTCGCTCCGGCCGAGCACCTTCACCGCGACCCGCGCCCCGGAGGGTGACTCGGCCAGGTACACCGTCCCCTGACCGCCGCGGCCCAGCCTGCCGGCGATCCGGTACGGCCCGACCTCGGCGGGGTCGCCGGGAAGCGGTGGCGTGACCCCGGTCATCCGGGCGTGGCGGTGAGGCTCAGAAAGGCGGTGTCGCCCTTCTTGAGATCGGCGAGCACCCGGACGACCTTGCCGTAGAAGTCGATCACCTCGATCCTGGAGCCCTTCTTGGCGGGGTTCTTCATGATCAGATGCTGGTTGTTGAACCAGCCCAGGCTCTGCGTGCCCTTGCCGACGGTGATCGTGTATCGCCGGTTGCCGCTCACCGTGTCCCACACGCACAGGGATTTCCCATCGGGGCATCCGGTGAAGAAGAGCGCGCCCGAGGGGGAGAACCAGTCGGTGGCGTGCGGCTGGCCGACCCAGTGCATCGTCCTGATGATCCGCCCGTCCAGACCGTAGAAGTCGACCCCGTGGCTCTTGCCGTTGAAGTACCCCCGGGTGACCGAACCGTCCGGGGCGAAGGTGAAGGGCAGCGTGTCGGCGCCGACGGACTCGGTGCGCACGTGGGTGGCCTTGCGCGTCGCCACGTCCACCACCACGAACCCGTCGGACTCGCGCCTGTCGGGTCGCCGCACCGACAGCAGGACCTTCGAACCGTCCGCGGACCACACGGGGAGGGTGCCCTCCAGGGGCCGTTCGACGGTCGGCACGGTGAACTGGCTGCCGTCCCTCAGGTCGAAGATCCTCAGGTAGTCGAAGGAGGAGTCGGCGAACTTCACGAACGGGTTCAGTGCCACCAGGTCGCCCTGTGGTGACAGCACCGACTGCAGGAAGCTGCCCACCTGCCTGAAGGTGTCCTTCCCCTTCTCCCTGGCGAACGAGCCGAAGGGCTGGACGGCGCTCAGGTAGGCGCCCAGCCTGACCGTGTCCTTCGGATGCTCGTGCAGGGTGATGCCCGTCCCGGGCAGTTCGATGTCCCTGGTGGCCTTCTCCACCTTCTCCCATGCCGCCTCGGTGACCTCCGGGCTGAAAGAGGGCTGGGGGGTGAAGAGCGGGGCGAGCGAGCCCTGTGCGGTGCTCGGGGAGGGGTTCGTCCCGCCCGCGGGTGGCTCGTTCCCCGACACCGCCAGGTAGACCGTGCCGCCGGAGAGCAGGGCGACGGCCAGCGCGCCCGCGACCAGCGGCAGCGGGCGGGGGCGCCGCGCCGGACCGGTGGAGGGGGCGCCGGGCGCGGGGGAGTCCGGGGGTATCAGGTCGGATGTCAGGAACTCGCCGACCAGTCGGAGCAGGGCGTCGCTCGCGCCCGGCCGCCGCGCGGGGTCCTTGGCGAGGCAGGCCGTGATCAGCCCGCGCAGATCGTCGGGGAGCGCGCCGAGGTCGGGCTCGTCGTTGACGATGCGGTTGACCGTGCCCGCCATCGTCCCGGCGTCGAAGGGGGAGCGGCCGGAGGCGGCGAAGACCATGGTCGCCCCCCAGGAGAACAGGTCCGCGGCGGGCCCGGGGGAGGTGCCCGTGAGCCTCTCCGGCGCGCTGTAGGCGGGGACGCCGACCTTGCGGGTCGTGGTGGACGCGGTCGCCTCCAGCGCCCGCGCCATGCCGAGGTCGATCACCCGGGGGCCGTCGGGGCCGAACACCACGCTGCCGGGACGCAGGTCGCCGTGGACCGTCCCGGCCTGGTGCAGCGCGGCCAGGGCGGTCATCGTCCCGACGGCCAGCCTGTGCAGCGCGACCGCACCGAGAACGCCCTCGGAGGTCACCACCTCCTGAAGCGTCGGGCCGTCGACGTACTCGCTGACGATGTACGGCCTGTCGCCGTCCACCCCGCTGTCCAGAACCTGCGCGGTGCAGAAGGCGGGCATCTCCCGTAGCGGCTCCATCGCCTCCCTGAACCGCTCGTGGTCCACGTCCGCGGGCAGCAGTCGCACGACCACCCGGTCTCCCGAGGGGGCCGTGGCAAGGTAGACGTTCTCCCCCAGTCGCCCCGTTATCCGGTACTCGTCCACACGTTCGGGATCTCCCGCCTGGATGGGGCCGACGTCAGGCATGGCCTGGCTTCCTCTCCGGGGCATCTACGTTGAGATCACTAATTATGAGGATTCAACAGTACGAAGTGGAAAGCCGGTAATAAGAGATTAGATCTTCTTCGGATGCCGTTCCCGTGCGCCCGGTCACTCGGGCATATCTTGCCTGTATATCGCCTTTCTAGTGCTACTCATTGAAATATCCTCCCTTAGATAGGATATTCATTGATGTAGGGCCTATTTGGGTATTATTCGCCCACATGTAGCCTTTTCGGGCATGTGCCTTCGATGGCTGCCGCCCCGGCAGGCGGGGCCGTAGGGGCCCGTCCTAAGGCGCCTGCCGCTCCCGTGCTTTCCCGGTGGCGCGCCAGGGGGCGAGAACCGCGTCGAGTTCGCGGCGGAGCCAGGTCTCCAGCGGCGCCTCGCGATGGATCGCCCAGGTGACCAGCGCGCCGTTGTAGGTCGACTGCACGGAGCGGGCCAGCTGTGCGAGGTCGGTGGGCAGGAGCTCGCCGGCCTCCGTGGCCCTGGCGAGCAGGTCGTGGATCTCCTCACGCATGGCGCGGGCGTGTGCCCGCGCCTGGGCGTGGAACTCGGGGTCGCTGAGATCCTGGTGGAGGACGGCGAGGTGGTTGGAGAAGGCCACGGGGTCGGAGACCGGCCCGGCCAGGTCCGTCAGGTTGTCCAGCAGCGTCTCAAGGATCCCGTTTCGGGGGCCCGCCGCGCGCAGCCGCCGGCGGACGTGCTCGGTGTCGCCCTGGTGAAGGCCCAGCAGCAGCGCGCGCTTGGAACCGAAGCGCTGCACCAGGGTGGCGGGCGAGAGCCCCGCCTCCTTGGCGACGGCCGCCAGGGTGAGCCTGGCGGGACCGACCCGGCTGACGACCCCCGCGACCGCGGCGAAGATCGCCTCGTCGCTGACGGTTCGCGGGCGTGGCATGGATCGATGCTAGCAACGGGGGTGGGCCGGCGATCACCTCCGCCCGGAGCCGGACGCCGTTCCAGGCTCCGGGGGAGCCGGAAGCGGCGCCTGGCCCACGGCATCCGGCCCACGGCATCCGGCCCACGGCATCCGGCCTACGGCATCCGGCCTACGGCTTGCGGCCGACGGCGCCGTACTGGGCGATCCGGGTGGGCTCGCCGCCGACGCCGGCCAGCTCGGGACGCCAGAGCGAGCACGAGACCAGGCCGGGTTCGAGCAGTTCCAGGCCGTCGAGGAAGGTGGCGATCTCCTGGCCGTCGCGGGCGACGATCGGGGGCTTGGCGTGCTCGTTCCAGAAACGCATCGCCTCGACGTTGCCCTCGCCGCCGAGTTCCAGGGTCGGGTGGGTGAGCACCAGATGGCTGCCGGAGGGCACGGCGTCCATGAGCCGGCGCACCACCGACCGGGCCTCCGCGGTGTCGAGGACGAAGTTCAGGATGCCCAGGAGCATGACCGCCACCGGACGGCCGAAATCCAGTGTCTTCGCCGCGGCCCGCAGTATCGTCTCGGGGTCGCGGGCGTCGGCGTCGACGTAGTCGGTGGCGCCCTCCGGCGTGCCGGACAGCAGCGCGCGGGCGTGCACGAGTACGAGGGGGTCGTTGTCGACGTACACGACGCGCGCCTCCGGGTTCACCCGCTGTGCCACCTGGTGGGTGTTGTCCACGGTGGGCAGCCCGGTGCCGATGTCGAGGAACTGCCGGATCCCCACCTCGCCGGTCAGGTGGCGGACCACCCGCCCCAGGAACGCCCGGTCGGCGCGGGCCACATGGACGATGTTCGGGAACATCGCGAAAACACGGTCACCGACCTCACGGTCGGCGGAATAGTGGTCCTTGCCGCCCAGCCAGTAGTTCCAGACCCTGGCGTTGTGGGCGACATGCGGGTTGAGCTCGTTGGATCCGGAGGGGGGTCGCTCGCCGTCCACGCGTTCTCCTTGGGGTCGGATCGGGGCCGGGCCGGTTTCCGGGAGCCGTAAGGACCCGGCGTGCGCTCCGGCCGGCTGACTCGCCGGATCGCCGAGGCTGCCACGATCTTGCCATTACGTGTGGAGATGGTACGAATTTCTCGCGGAGAGTCTTCGTCCCACTGCGAAAAGCAACCTCGGCGTGAAAGTCTTGAAGAGTCACGGATCAAGCGGCTGCGATTCAGAGGAGCAGATTTGCGCATTGTTCGGGCGGTAAGTGCGCAGACCGATGGTCACAGCCCGGATCACCGGCAGGCCGGGCCCACCGTGGTGCGCATGCTGGTGGGCGCGCAGCTGCGGCGGCTGCGCGAGGCCGGTCACCTCACACGTGAGGAGGCCGGGGAGGCGATCCGCGGGTCGCACTCCAAGATCAGTCGCCTGGAGCTGGGGCGGACCGGTTTCAAGCAGCGCGACGTGGCCGATCTCCTCACCCTCTACGGGGTCGTCGACGACGACGAACGCGCCCCGCTGCTCGCCCTGGCCGCGGAGGCCAACAGGCCCGGCTGGTGGCAGGCCTACAGTGACGTGGTTCCCGCCTGGTTCGACGCCTATCTCGGGCTGGAGCAGGCCGCGTCCCTCATCCGCGCCTACGACGTCCAGTCCGTCCCGGAGCTGTTGCAGACCGAGGACTACGCCCGTGCTCTCATCCGGTCCGCCTGCGCCGATGCCTCCACGTCCGAGATCGAGCGCCGCGTCGCCCTGCGCATGGAACGCCGGCGACTCCTGTGGCGTCCAGAGCCCCCCACGCTCTGGGCGATCGTCGACGAGGCGGCGCTGCGCCGCCCCGTCGGAGGCCCCGAGGTGCTGCGCGCCCAGCTCAGGCACCTCATGGAGATCGTCGAGCTCGGCCATGTCACGTTCCAGGTCATGCCTTTCAGCGTCGGAGCCGCCGCCGCGGTGACCGGCCCCGCCACCATCCTGCGCTTCCCCGAGGGACAACTGCCCGATGTGGTCTACCTCGAACAGCTCACCGGCGCCCTCTACCTGGACAAGGCCGCCGACGTCGAACGTTACTGGCACATCTTGAACCGCCTGGGCCTCGAGGCCGAGCAGCCGGCCGCGACGACGGCCATCCTGCACCGCGTCCTCAGGGAGGTCTGAGCTCCTTTGGCCGGAACCGGTCAGGGGGAGGAGATCGTCAGGACGGCGGCGCCCTCGACCCGGTCGGCGGCCAGGTCGGCCAGGGCCCGGTCGGCCTCGGCCAGGGGGTAGGGCACCGTGGTCACCTGGGGTGGGTGGGCCATGGCGAGTTCCAGGTAGGCCCGGCCGTCGGCCCGGGTGTTGGCGGTGACGCTGCGCAGGGTGCGCTCCTGGAACAGGTGGCGCTGGTAGGTCAGAGGCGGGATGTCGCTTAGATGGATGCCCGCCACCGCGAGGGTGCCGCCCCGGTCCAGCGCGGCCAGCGCGACCGGTACCAGCTCGCCCACCGGGGCGAACAGGATCGCCGAGTCCAGCGGCTCGGGCGGGGCGTCCGCGGCGTCGCCCGCCGAGGCCGCGCCCAGCGTCATGGCCAGTTCCCTGGCTCTGGCCGAGCGGGTCAGCACGTGCACCGTCGCGCCCTGGGCGATGGCGATCTGCGCGGTCAGATGCGCCGAGGCGCCGAAGCCGTAGATGCCCAGACGCCCGCCGGGAGGAAGGTCACTGCGGAGCAGTGCGCGGTAGCCGATGATCCCGGCGCACAGCAGCGGCGCCAGCTTCTCCGCCGGCGCCTCCGGCGGCAGCGGGTAGGCGAAGTCCTCGGGAACGGTCAGGTATTCGGCGTAGCCGCCGTCGGCGTCCCAGCCGGTGTAGGTCGAGCGGGGACAGAGGTTCTCCGAGCCCCGCAGGCAGTAGCGGCAGTGACCGCAGGCCGAGCGGAGCCAGGCCGCGCCCACCCGGGTGCCCGGCGACAGCCGCCCGGCGCCGGGACCGGCGGCCACCACCCGGCCCACGGCCTCGTGGCCGGGTGTGGTCCTCGGACGGCGGGCCACCACGGTCCACACGAACAGCACCGACGCCACGGTCAGGCCCACGATCACCGCCGC
>NZ_JBEXUE010000516.1:0-6780 GCF_040614275.1 Streptosporangium sp. NPDC006013 | reverse complement strand
GGTCGGTCGGCCGTGAGCATCAACGGGGTGCCGACCCCGTTCCGGGAGGCCGCCTCGGCGAGGAAGGCGGCCAGCCATCCCAGCGCGTCCAACGACCATTCGGTGAGGACACCGTGGAACGTGGCCCGGTGCCGGGCGGGCCCGCGCCACAGCTCGTCGATGACGGCGGGTTCCAGGACCACGCCGTCGTCGGTCAGGGAGAACGAGTCGCACGCGAAGACGTCCTGCGTGAAACTCCGTATCCACCGGAGCATCTCGGGCGCAGCCGAGTGGATGGACGGATCCTGTCCGCCGTCCAACGTCACCCGCACCGGTGTTCTCCACTGCGGGTCAACGTCGGCGAACCAGCCGGCGTCCTGGAACAGGGGCAGCACAGCGCTCACCCGCGACGAGGCGTCAAGGCTCTGCACCGGCAGCAGGAGCTGAACCGCTCGCAGGCGCGGAGTGCCGATACGCGCCACCACGTCGCCCGCACACGAGAGGAACGCCTGAACCGGCAACGGCCGGCGATCGGGAACCGGTTCGGTCAACGACACCTGAAACCACGCGATGCGCGACGGCTCCGGGCCCTGCCCGGCGTCGTTCATCCCCCACAGGCCGCCGGACGCGTTCTCGATGGCCTCGGTGAGCCATCCCATCGCGGACGACCTCGCGACGAACAGACTGTACGCGTCCGAGGAGGCGACGCGAGGATCTCGCCACGGATGCAACGCCAGCTCGCCGTGCAGAGCCGCGAACATGGTGCTGTCGGGTCTGATGCTCACGTCGCCCTCTTCCGCTATCGCCTGCAGTAGATGTTCCGGCTCGGTGTGTAGAGCTTGCCCGGGTCGTCGGCCAGGCCGACCAGGTCCACGTCGACGACGCTACGCCATCCCGTCAGGCTGTTGCTGTTACAGCCGCCGCGTCCGGTCGCCCGGTTGCCGGCGCCGCCGCCGGATCGCACCGTCGCACGGCCCACCGTGCCGGCGTTTCTCCAGCTGCCGTCGGAGTAGTACTGCTGCAGCTGCACCGTGACGACCGCCAGGGTGGCGTTGCAGTTGCCGTTGACCCACCAGCCGTGCCCGGAGGCCTCGAAGGCGGACGAGGAGACGTGGACGTAGTCCCCCGCGGTGTTGAAGACGCACAGCGCCCGGGTGTTCGTCGCGGAACCGGTGTTCTCCAGGCTCGCCTCGCTCCCCGCGGGAGCCCGACCGGTATCGGGAGCCGGAGCGGGGGTGGGAGGGGGTGCGAGGACGGACGCCGACGGAACCGCGATCGCCGCGGTCTGCGACATCCCGAGGAGCGCTGCGCTTACGATGCCAGCCGTCATGGAGATCTTGCGGAGTGATTGACGCATGATCGTACCTCCGTGCCGAGTCGAGTCGAGCGGGGGCAGGGGCCATTGTGTGGATCTTTTCTGGCGGTTGGAAATGTGCACGGTGCTGATCTCACGTGATGGCGCCAGACATTGGTAAACGTGTCATTTCCGTTCTGCCGTGTCAATGGAAAAAGAATTATTGGCGGCGTTTCGGTGGCTGCTTGATCTGTGATTCACGAACATAGATGGACAATTCGCCGAATAATTATTTATTTCCCGTTAAAGTCAATCGAGGGTTCCATGTTTTCATGGGTGATAATTCATGGCAGAGCTCAGGAAGGCGACCGTCGTATGGAGTCGTCATCGACAGCAGGACGTGTAGCCACGATGTCCTGTAGAAGGCTCAGTTCGTCTCCGTTGCCCGCAGCTCGATGCGATCGCGTACGGCCATCGCCCGCGGGTCGTCGTAGCCGGAGAGGAGGTTCAGTGCGTCCGCCCAGTGTCGGCGGGCCGCCTCCGGTTCCTCGTCGAACAGAGCCGCGGCCAGGCCGTCGAGGGCCAGGGCCTCATGCCAGGCGTCGCCGAGCTCGTGATGGACGGCGGCGGCCTGGCGGTGGAAGTCGGCCGCCTCCGCGCGGCGGCCGAGGTGGCGGTAGGTCTCGCCCGCGCCGTGCCAGGCCAGCGCCTCCCGGCTGCGGTCGCCGAGGCGGCGATGGAGCGTGGCGGAGCGGTGATAAGAGCCCAGTGCGTCGGCGAACCGGCCGTCGGCCCGCTGGGCGTTGCCGAGGGTGATGAGCCAGAAGCCCTCCAGCCGGTGGTGGCGGAGGCCGAGGGCGATGTCCAGCGCGGCCTGAGCCGACTTCATGGCCTCCTCCACCTCTCCCCGTTCGCACTGGAGGTCGCTCATCAGGCGCAGGACGTTGCCCTCACCGCGCTGGTTGTCCAGGGAGCGATGCGCCGCGAGAGCACGCCGGACGGCGTCCGCGGCCTCCGGCAGGCGGCCCGCGTGGTAGTGGGTGCTGGCGAGGTTGGACAGCATGGTGGCCTCCCAGTGAACGGAGTCCTGCTCCTGGAAGGCGGCGGCGGCCTGCTCGAAGTGCCGTGCGGCGTCGTCCAGCCGCCTCGTGCGGAGATGCGCCAGTCCGATCAGGTTGAGCGAGTGCGCCTCGCCGAGCCGGTCACCCAGCTCGCGCCAGATCGCCAGTGCGTTCCGATGGCATTCGAGGCTCTCGGTCAGGCGATTGATCCGGGTGTATCCCATGCCCAGCTCCGTGAGCAGTTGCCCTTCCGCGACGCGGTCGCCCAGCCGTCCGGCCGCCGCCAGCCCCAGGCGGCCCACGGCCAGCCAGTCGGCGACCGGAGCCGAAGGGGACTGCGCGTTCGACAGGACGGCCGACAACTGCCAGGTGAGCCGGTCCTGCCCGGTCGAGGCGGCGGCCCTGACAGCCTGCAGGAGGTTCGTGTGGTCGCGCTCGGACCAGTCCACGGCGGCGTTGTAGTCGGAGAAGCTCAGCGGATGCGTGCCGTCCGCCGGCGGGGCGAGTTCCAGCCGGGCTTCGGCGGGGTTGATCCAGCTCTGGGCGGCGTCGGCGGTGTGCAGGTACCAGTCCAGTACCCGGCGCAGCGCGGCCTGCTGTTCTTCGGGCGGCTCCTCCTGCTGTGCCTGGTCGGCGGCGTAGGCGCGCAACAGGTCGTGGAACTGGTAACGGTCCGGTGCCGTCTGCTCCAGCAGATGGGCGCCGACCAGGGAGTCAAGGAGCTGCCGGGTCCGGTTGGGAGACAGCCCGGTGAGGGCCGCGGCGGCGTGGAGGCCGAACTCGGGGCCCGGATGCAGGCCCAGCAGGCGGAACAGCCGGGCGGCCTGCTCCGGCAGGGCACGGTAGGACCACGCGAACACCGTACGGACGGCTCCGGCCTCTTCGTCGTCTCCCGTGCTCAGGGCGTCCCACAGGGCGGACTCGTCGCGCAGGTCGGCGATCAGGTCGTCCAGCCGCATGTGCGGGTAGCTGACAGCGCGCTCGGCGGCGATGCGCAGGGCGAGCGGCAGCCGGGCGCACAACCGGGCCAGCTCGGTGAGCTTGTCCTCGTCGTCCTCCGGCCGGTATCCGGCGGTGACGGCCCGCAGCAGGGCGACGGCCTCCGGCTCGGGCAGCGTGCCCAGCGTCAGCCGGTGGGCTCCGTCGCGTACGGCAAGGCTTGACAGGCGGTTGCGGCTGGTGACGACGGTCAGACAGCTCGCACTCCCGGGCAGCAGCGGACGGACCTGGTCCGGCGTCGCCGCGTTGTCCAGGACGACCAGCATCCGGCGGCCGGCCAGCCGCGAGCGGTAGAGCGCGGCGGCGGCGTCGGGATCCTGCGGCACGGAATGGGCGCGGACGCCGAGAGCGACCAGGAAACGGTGCAGGGCCTCCTGGGCGGTGACCGGCTCTCCCGGATCGTAGCCGCGGAGATTGATGTAGAGCTGCCCGTCGGGAAAGCGGTCCCGAACCTGATACGCCCAGCGCAGCGCGAGGGACGTCTTCCCCACGCCCGCAGTCCCGGCGATCACGCACACCGAGATGACGCGCGGATCGCCGTCTTCGCCGATCAGGACGGTGTTCAGCTCTTCGAACTCGCCGGTGCGGTTGACGAACCCGCGCACATCGGCGGGTAGTTGCCGTGGGGTGAGGTTCGCGGAGCCGCTCCGGTCCGGTTTGCCATGCTCGTGGAAGTGGACTCCGCCGCTGACGTCCCTGGCCTGTACGACATCACGCGAGGACCCCGACAGTTCGGAATGCGAACTGCCGGGGTGCTTCTCGTCTTCTCCGGGCTTTTTGACGCCTACTCCGTCTTCGTCGTGGGCGAGGGAAGGGAGGCCACCTCGCGGTCGAAGTAGGACATCACATCTTCACCGGCCTCGTAGAGGCTTTTGATGTATTTTTCCCAACCGCCGATGAGGCCGGGATCGGTGTAGCGAACCGCGCCGTTCGGGACGCCGGTTTCGGTGTAGAGAATGTGGTAGAGAGTTCGGCCGCCGAGGATGACCACTTCCGGCAGTGGAGCGGTCCTCTCCGAGGCCGCCACCTTTTCCACGCCGACCACGCGGACCCGCTCACCACATTCGGCACGCAGTCGCAGCGAGTGCAGCTCCCACTGCATATATGGCGTGAGCGGCGTCTCGACCACGCGTACCCGGTGGAAGAAGGAACCGCGGCGTTCGTCCTCCCGGGTGACCGCGAGCAGGTCGTCTCGCCTTTCGTCGAGAAGCCGCAGCGCTTCCTCCCAGTCACCTCGGCGAAACGCGTCACGGCTGGGACTGCCCTGTTCCTCGAAGTGCTGCCGCCGCTCGAACTTCCAGGAGTCCCGGTTGCGAACCTGCGCATCCCGCTGCCGGAAGTCGCGCCGGTAGGCGTCCCTGACGAGCCTTTCGCCCTGTGCGGGAACGAGGAAGGGGGCGCGGGGATCAAGCATCGGCGATGTCAGCCTTCGCCGCGCTGAGCATGATGCCCGGAATGACGACCAGCCGCTCATCCGGGGCGAGGGACACGCCCTCCGGCAGGCGGGGGCTGTAGGCGGCGGTGAGGTCCCTGCCGATCACTGCGATGTCACCGTTGTCGAGTTGCCAGATGTCTGGGCATTCGTCACGGCCGTCCGAACGGTCTAACTCTTTGGCCGACTTCCCTAATCGCCGCTCGAATGACGCGGAAGGGTCAGCTTCCCAGGAACGAGCCATGCCCGCCTCCATTTGGCTTGGCTGTACGTTCTACCTGTGCGGAGCATATGTTGGGCGGCACTCCGGGACAACGGAATGGGTGGATTATCGCGCGAACATGGCCGAAAAAACAAACCGGCTGTCCGAAACAGAGGACAAACGGGCTGAGCGGAAGGTGTTCACGGCACCTTCGCACCGATTTTCGGTGCGTATGGTGACGAAGGTTTGACGCCGAACCGGCCTCGACCTGCCGGTCATCGATCAGGGGCGGGTCGCAGTGGACATTTTCCGGGTTCGCACTACGGGCGGGCATTCCGACATCCAGTGCGTCAATGCTTGATTCTGGTTGTCAGTGGACTTCGGAGACGCCGAGAACATCGCGGTAGGAACAGCGCGTGCGGGATTCTCCGCTGCCAGGAAGTCTCATATTTAATGAGAAGGGGGCAGAAATACCGGCGTCATCGCCGACCAGAGGACTCCATTGGCGGCCGGATTGTCGATCACGGCAGGCTCACGTACGCACGACTTATGAGCTACGACAGCCGGTGCGAGGACGGCTGATCGGGGCTGTCGGTCGACTGGCAGTGAAGGACGGTCAGTCCATTTCCTGTGGTCTGTAGGGCTTTGGAGCATCGAAGGTGATCCCACCTTCGATATCTCTGGCCTGCACCGCGTTACCGTGCACGGTGCCACTGATCTCGTTGTGGACACCGCCGGACTCGGGTTCAGGCTCGGTCTCTTTGGGAGGTGAGGAAACAGCGCCGAAAACCGCCAGCCCCAGCCCCAGTAGTCCGACGAAGGCGCCGAGCACGCTGGCGAGTTTGTCGGCACGATCCAGACCGACCGCGATGAAATACCCTCCCAGCGCGACCAGGGCGGCCAGCGCCACGGTTACGCCCAACCAGACCAGTGTGCGTCTCGACATGCGTTCAGTGTCGGCCAGGTTTCAAAACGGGGGAAGTCCGCCGCCGCGAAACTCGCCATGCCGGGCGTCCCGATGTGTTGACCGCGACGCCCCGTCCTGTGCGAGCGGGTAACCGTCGACTTCGCCGTACGAGACGATCGTCGACCTGGGCGAACGCGCCCCCGGACGAAGAGGTGTGGGCTTCGCGGAACCGACCCCCGTTGGGTGGTTCACAGCAACCGTCTTTGCACGACGTCGGCGATGACCGTGGTCACGACCTTGCAGACGGCCCCAGCCGCCACCGGGGCGCCTTCCCGGCCGGCGAACAGCAGGTGCCCGGCCCCGATCAGTGAGAGCGCGAGCGCGTCGACGTCGGCGTCGACCGCGATGCGGCCCAGCTCGCATTCGTCGTTGAGGTAGCAGGCGATCATGGTCACGGCTTCCGTCATGACCGGGATACCGGGGCCCGGCCTGGCGTGGCGCAGCCGGGCGCGCAGCTCGTCCCGGAAGATGACGAGACTGACGATCGCCACCGCGACCGGGTCGAACAGGTCTATCAGTGCGCCGGTGAGGTTGCCGGCGACGGTGCCGGTCCCGGCGGACTCGCGCAAGGCGGCGGCCTGGCCGTCGATCCGGGCGATACGGTCTCGCACGAGCTCGGCGAGGAAGGCGTCGAAGTCGGCGAAGTGCCGGTGCAGGACGCCCTTGGCGACGTCGGCCTCGGTGGTGACCGCACGGCTGGTCAACGCGTTCGGCCCGTCCTGAAGCAGGACGCGCTCGGCGGCGTCGAACAGTTGCCGGCGGACGTCACGGATGTGCACCCCGGTCGGCACCGCGCGTTCCTCCTTTACGCTCACCGCGAATCGCTGCCCTGTTGGCGAGTGGGCA
>NZ_JBEXUE010000515.1:0-6838 GCF_040614275.1 Streptosporangium sp. NPDC006013 | reverse complement strand
CAGGGTTTCACGGTTGCGTTCCCATGCCTGCAGCGTGGCCCGCATGGCCCCCTCACCGTCGAGCCGGTTCATCGCCGGGGACAGCCACCGGGCTGAGCCGGACCGGGAACCGGGATCCACCTCCCCCGAGACCTCGGGGCGTGACGGCACCCCTGACCTGCTGTCACGCCCCGAGCACCACCTCCGAGAGGCAACTCCCCATGAAGAAAACCCTGGCGGCGCTCGCGCTGCTGGCACTGGCGGCGGTGCCGGTGCCGGCCGCCGCCCAGGCGGCGGCGCCCGCCTTCGCCTACGGCGAGGCGCTGCAGAAGTCCATCTGGTTCTACGAGGCCCAGCAGTCGGGGAAGCTGCCGAGCTGGAACCGCGTCAACTGGCGCGGCGACTCCGGGCTCACCGACGGCCAGGACGTCGGGCTCGACCTGACAGGCGGCTGGTACGACGCGGGCGACCACGTCAAGTTCGGCCTGCCGATGGCGGCCAGCGCGACGATGCTGGCCTGGGGCGCGGTGGAGTACCGCGACGCGTACGTCTCCTCAGGGCAGCTCACCCACCTGCTGAACAACCTCAAGTTCGTCAACGACTACTTCATCAAGGCCCACCCGTCGGCGAACGTGCTGTACGGGCAGGTCGGCAACGGCGGCAAGGACCACGCCTGGTGGGGTCCCGCCGAGGCGATGCAGATGGAGCGGCCCGCTTACAAGATCGACGCCTCCTGCGGCGGAGCGGACCTGGCCGGAGAGACGGCGGCGGCGATGGCGGCGTCATCCATCGTCTTCCGTCCGACAAATCCGACTTATGCCGACACGCTGGTGACGCACGCCAAGCAGCTCTACACCTTCGCCGACACCGTGCGGAAGAAGTACAGCGACTGCATCACCGACGCGTCGGGCTACTACCAGTCGTGGAGCGGCTACAACGACGAGCTGGTCTGGGGCGCGATCTGGCTGCACCGGGCCACCCAGGACGCCTCCTACCTGGCCAAGGCGGAGTCGTACTACGACAACCTCGGCACCGAGCCGCAGTCCACCACGAAGTCCTACAAGTGGACGATCGCCTGGGACGACAAGTCGTACGGCACCTACGTGCTGCTGAGCAAGCTGACCGGCAAGCAGAAGTACCTCGACGACGCCAACCGCTGGCTCGACTACTGGACCGTCGGGGTCAACGGCCAGCGGGTGAAGTACTCACCGGGCGGCCAGGCGGTGCTCGACCGGTGGGGATCGCTGCGCTACGCGGCCAACACCTCGTTCGCGGCCCTGGTCCACTCGGACTCGATCACCGACGCGACGCGTAAGGCGAGATATCACGACTTCGCGGTCAGGCAGATCAACTACGCACTCGGCGACAACCCGCGCAACTCCTCGTACGTGATCGGGTTCGGCGCGAATCCGCCGAAGAACCCGCACCACCGCACCGCGCACGGCTCGTGGACCGACCAGATGACCAACCCGGTCGAGACCCGCCACACCCTGTACGGCGCCCTCGTCGGCGGCCCGCCCGACCCCGACGACAAGTACACCGACAAGCGCGACGACTACGTGATGAACGAGGTTGCCACCGACTACAACGCCGGCTTCACCAGTGCCCTGGCCCGGCTCTACCGGGAGTACGGCGGAGCCCCCGCCGCGAACTTCCCGGTCGCCGAGACCCCCGACGGGCCGGAGATCTTCACCGAGGCCGGGGTGAACGCCTCAGGCTCGACGTTCACCGAGATCAAGGCCATCGTCAGGAACCAGTCGGCCTGGCCCGCGCGCCCGCTGACCAACGGCTCGTTCCGCTACTACTTCACCCTCGACGGCACCACGACAGCGAACCAGATCACCGTGTCGTCGGCCTACAACCAGTGCAAGGCCCCGACCGGGCCGACCCTGCTGTCCGGTAAGACCTACTACGTCACCATCGACTGCTCCGGCACCTCCATCTCCCCCGCAGGCCAGTCGCAGCACCGGCGCGAGGTGCAGTTCCGCCTCGCGAGCACCGGCACGTGGGACCCGTCCAACGACTGGTCGTACGTGGGCGTCGCCACCACCCCCGGCGCGACCCCGGTCCGGGTGCAGAACATGACGCTCTACTCCGGCACGACGAAGATCTGGGGCACTCCCCCCGGTGACGAGCCGCCGCCGCAGGAGGACCTCGTCGCCCCGTCCCGGCCCGGCAAGCCCGTCGTCTCCGCGATCACCGGGAGCGGTGCCACGCTGACCTGGACCGCGTCGACGGACAACGTGGGCGTCAGCGGCTACGACGTCTACCGGGGCACGACGAAGGTCGCCACCTCCGCGGCCGCCTCGTACACCCTCACCGGCCTGACCCCGGCGACGGCGTACACCGTGTCCGTGGTGGCCAGGGACGCGGCGGGCAACTCCTCCGAGGCATCCGAGAGCACCGCGTTCACCACGACCCAGGCCCCGGCGGGCGGCTGCACCGCCACCTACACGGTGGGCAACAGCTGGCAGGGCGCCTTCCAGGGCGAGGTCACCGTCAAGAACGAGGGCGCCTCGGCGATCTCCGGCTGGACCGTGACCTGGAAGTTCCCCAACGGCCAGACGATCAGCCAGCTCTGGAACGGCACGCTCACCCAGACCGGGGCGGACGTGTCGGTCAGGAACGTGGCCTGGAACGGCAACCTCGCCCCGAACGCGTCGGCGTCCTTCGGCTTCACCGCGAGCCAGAGCAGCGTCAACAGCATCCCCACTCCGGTGACCTGCACCGCGAGCTGACACCTTCGTCCCTCCAATGTCCAGGCGCCCCGGTCCACTCAGCCGGCGCCTCCCTGCCCCGGCCGGGCGCGACGACCCCTCCGCCCGGCCGGGCACTCCCCAACCGAGGTAGGTCATGCGTTTCAGAAGCCTGGCGCTGCTCGCGGCGCTCCTGCTCTCGTTCTTCGTCTCGATCCCACCCGCCCACGCCGCCGTCGGTCTCCGCGTGAGCGGTACGAAGATCGTTGAGTCGAACGGCAACACGTTCGTCATGCGGGGTACCAGCCACGCGCACACCTGGTACCCGTCCCAGACCGCCTCGTTCGCGGGGATCAAGTCGCTCGGCGCGAACACGGTCCGGGTGGTGCTCAGCGGCGGCCGGTGGACCCCCAACGGCGTCTCCGACGTGGCGAACGTGGTCTCGCTCTGCAAGCAGAACAAGCTCATCTGCGTGCTGGAGAACCACGACACCACCGGGTACGGCGAGCAGAGCGGCGCCTACACCCTCGACCAGGCCGTGGACTACTGGATCAGCGTCAAGAGCGCGATCGTCGGCCAGGAGGACTACGTGGTCCTCAACATCGGCAACGAGCCCTTCGGCAACAACGCGACCACCCCCGGCTGGACCCAGGCCACCTCGTCCGCGATCTCCCGGCTGCGGAGCAACGGCTTCCAGCATCTGATCATGGTCGACGCGCCCAACTGGGGCCAGGATTGGGGCTTCACCATGCGCGACAACGCGGCCACCGTCTTCGCCGCCGACTCGCAGCGCAACACCGTCTTCTCCATCCACATGTACGGCGTGTTCGACACGGCCGCCGAGGTCACCGGCTACATGCAGAGCTTCCAGACCGCCGGGCTGCCCCTGGTCGTCGGCGAGTTCGGCTTCGACCACTCGGACGGCAACCCCGACGAGGACACGATCATGGCCCAGGCCCAGGCCAGGGGCATCGGCTACCTCGGCTGGTCGTGGAGCGGCAACGGCGGCGGCGTCGAGTACCTCGACCAGGTGACCAACTTCAACGCCGCCAGCCTCACCAGCTGGGGTCAGCGGCTCTTCAACGGCGCGAACGGCATCGCACAGACCTCCGTCGAGGCCAAGATCTACGGTGGGAGCACCACCCCCGACACCGAGGCGCCGACCAAGCCGGGCACGCCCACCGCCTCCGCGATCACCGGGAGCGGCGCCACGCTGACCTGGACCGCCTCGACGGACAACCGCGCCGTCACCGGCTACGACGTCTACCAGGGCACCACCAAGCTCGGCTCCTCGGCGACGAACTCGATCACCCTGACCGGGCTCAGCGCGCAGACCTCCTACACCGTCCACGTGGTGGCCAGGGACGCGGCCGGGAACACCTCCCCCGCTTCCAGCACCACCACCTTCACCACCACCTCGGCCCCGCCGAGCGGCTGCACCTCCACCTACAAGACGGTCAACTCCTGGCAGGGCGGTTTCCAGGGCGAGGTCACCGTCAAGTGCACCGCCGCCGTCACCGGCTGGAAGACCGTTCTCACCTACCCCTCGGGCGTGAACATCACCCAGTCCTGGAGCTCCACCCTGTCCGCCACTCCCCCGGCCTTCACCTTCACCAACGCCGCCTGGAACGGCTCCATCCCCGCCGGCGGATCCACCACCTTCGGCTTCATCGGCAGCTGGAGCGGAAGCGGCACCCCACCCACCCCCACCATCTCCTAGCCCGCCCACAGGCCTCACCCGCACGGAGTTCTCCCGCGCGAGCGACCCTCCCGTACGAGAACCCGGTGCGGCCGGGGCAAGGGGGTACGGCTCACCTGCCGTGCCCCCTCCCCCCGGACCGTTTCCGAAAGTTTCGGCATCTTCTCGCAAATTTTCTAATCACCAGGCCGGATCTTCCCGACCCTCAGAGAGGACCCCCCATGTCCAGCCTCCGCAAAGCGATCTCGGCAGGGGCGATCGCCCTGCTCCCGCTCGTCACGGCAGCCGTCGCCGTCCTGCCCGCCACCCCGGCCCACGCCTCCGCCTCCCTGCGCGAACACGCCGCCGCACGCGGCAAGTTCATCGGCGCCGCGGTCGCCACCTCCCCGCTGGCGAACGAGACCTCCTACCGCAACATCGCGGCGACCGAGTTCAACCAGATCACCGCCGAGAACGTCATGAAGTGGGACACCACCGAACCCAGCCAGAACCAGTTCAACTGGACCGGAGCGGACGCCGTCGTCAACTTCGCCACGCAGAACAACCAGCAGGTGCACGGGCACACGCTGGTCTGGCACAGCCAGACGCCGAGCTGGGTGCAGAACCTCAGCGCCACCGACATGCGCTCCGCGATGCAGAACCACATCGCCAAGGTCGCCGGCCGCTACGCCGCCAACCCCACGGTCGTCTCCTGGGACGTCGTGAACGAGGTCTTCGACGACAACGGCAACATGCGCAACTCGTTCTGGTACCAGAAGCTCGGCGACACCTACATCGCCGATGCCTTCCGGGCCGCCCGGGCCGCCGACCCTGACGCCAGGCTCTGCATCAACGACTACAACGTCGAGGGCGTCAACGCCAAGAGCACCGCGATGTACAACCTGGTGCGGACGCTGCGGGCGCAGAACGTGCCGGTCGACTGCGTCGGGTTCCAGGGGCACCTGGCCACCCAGTACGGCTTCCCCGGCCAGGTCCAGCAGAACCTCCAGCGCTTCGCCGACCTCGGCGTCCAGGTCAGGTTCACCGAGATCGACGTCCGGATCCAGATGCCCCGCGACGCGGCCAAGGACACCCAGCAGGCCACCTACTACCGCGACGTCGTCAACGCCTGCCTGGCGGTGACCCAGTGCGCGGGCATCACGCTCTGGGGCTTCACCGACAAGTACTCCTGGGTTCCCGACACCTTTCCCAGCGAGGGCGCGGCCCTGATCTACGACGCGAACTACGCCAAGAAGCCCGCCTACACGGCGGTGCACGACGCGCTGGCCGGTGGCACCACCACCCCGGACACCGAGGCCCCGACCAGGCCGGGCACTCCGGTCGCCTCGGCCATCACCTCCTCGGGAGCGACCCTCAACTGGACCGCCTCCACCGACAACCGCGCGGTGACCGGCTACGACGTCTACCAGGGAAGCACCAGGCTCGGCTCGTCGGCCACCAACTCCATCACGCTGACCGGCCTCAGCCCGCAGACCGCCTACAGCGTCACCGTCGTCGCCCGTGACGCGGCGGGGAACACCTCGACCGCCTCCGCGGCGGTGACCTTCACCACCCTCGCCGGGCAGCCCGGCGGCCCCTGCACCTCCACCTACAAGACGGTCAACTCCTGGCAGGGCGGCTTCCAGGGCGAGGTCACCGTGAGCTGCCCCGCCGCCGTCACCAGCTGGAAGACGGTCCTGACCTACCCCTCGGGCGTGAACATCACCCAGTCCTGGAGCTCCACCCTGTCCGCCACTCCCCCGGCCTTCACCTTCACCAACGCCGCCTGGAACGGCTCCATCCCCGCCGGCGGATCCACCACCTTCGGCTTCATCGGCAGCTGGAGCGGAAGCGGCACCCCACCCACCCCCACCATCTCCTAGCCGTACGCGGACCGGCGGTCCAGCGTCGGTCTCACGGGCCCCGTGGCCGGTTCACACCGCGTCACGGGGTTTCCCGCCTCAAGATCGATAATGACGCGAAGGAAGCCGGACAGCGCGAGGCGGCGACACCGCGGTTCGAAAACCGCGGCGCCGCCGCCGGTAATCCTGTGAGAAACAACAACTCGCACTGTGTTGAGAGTCAGGATCCCGAAGAGATTCTTCCCGGGTTTCCGTGCCCTCGGTTCGGGGCGGCGTTTCTCTGTGGAAAAACACGGTCCCGGCGAATACCGGATCCCTATCTCTTGGCGACGCTTCCGGAGCCGCACGAAATCGCGGATCCGGCCGCGAGTGGCCTCACATCCCGGATGTCCTCGACATCCCGGATACCTCGGCCCCGCATCGCACCCCGATCAGAGCGCGGCCACGGCTGGACGGCCGGAAGGCCTAGTCCTCATCGTCGAAGCCACGGAAGCCGGAACCACCGCTCCTGTTGCTCAGCCGGTTGACGTTGTTGTTGTGGTTGTTGATGATCACTCTGACCCGGCTGTGGCCGCGGTTGCCGCGTCCCCAGCCGCCACAGCCGCCGCCGCCGCGGCAGCCGC